>JAIXSD010000711.1 GCA_027484885.1 Rubrivivax sp. | reverse complement strand
GCCCTCGCCATAGCCCGGCACCGAGAGGCGGTAGTCGCTGCGGCCGATGTCGCGCTCCATCAGGCTGCGCAGCTTGTCGAAGGGCTTGGCCACCAGATTCACCACCTTCAGCGTCACGGCCGGCGAGCCGGGCTCGCGCGTCAGAATGCCCGCGGCCGAGCGCAAGAAGAGATCGGCCTGAGTCATCATCTCCGGCGTGGGCACGCCCGAGTTCAGGGCCAGGCGCACCGGCGGCGGCTGCAGCTGCGCCCCACCGCCGCCCAGGATGCAGCAGGCATTGACATCGAGGATGCCGAGCGCATGCGGGGTCTTCTGCCCTTCGGCCACATACATGGCCAGGTTGTGGGGCAGCTTGAGGTCGTTCAGGCCCTGGCCCGGTGCCGGGATCAGGCGGAAAGGGATCTCGCGCAGCTGGCTCTTGATCAAGCGGTTCAGCGCCTCGGCCGACTCCAGCGCCGGCGCCGGGCCCTTGGCCGCCTCGCGGCAAGAGGCCAGGGCCGCCTGCACCTCGCGCAAGAGGTCTTCGTCCTTGAAGGGCTTGTTGATCACGAAGATGGCGCCGTTGCTGCGCGCTTGCGAGAGGTGGCGCTCGCCGGTCTCGGTGGTGACGAAGCCGACCTTGATCTCGTGGCGACCGATCTGGCGCAGGGTCTGCAGCATCTCCAAGCCGCTGACCTTGGGCATGTGCCAGTCGGAGATGACCAGATCGGGCTCGAAGCTGGTGACCAGGCGCAAGGCCTGCTCGCCATCCATGGCCAGCTCAAACTGCAGCGGGCCCAGAGAGGCCGCCTGCAGCACGCGCTGGATGATGGCCTGGATGGCTCGGCTGTCGTCGACGATCAGGACACGCAGTGGGGCTAGATTGGCTGTTTGCATGATCTCTTCACTCGCGGCAAAAGCTGCCATCCCGATGGATGTCAGTCAGCATCACGGCCAGCCGGCGGGGCTGGTCGCTGGATACCACAAAAAGGGCGCGGCGCTCGCCGCGGTGCGTGTATTCGGGCCATTGCTGGCGGTCCAGCGGCTGCGGCAGGCCCAGGTTGGCCAGGCTGGCGTCATCCAAACATTCCATCAAGCTGGCGCTGAGGATGTTGCAGAGCTCGGCGCCGGCGTCCTGCAGGTCGGCCGGGCTCAGCTGCTCGGGCGGCAGGCCAAACATGGCCGCGGCCAGGGCCTGGCTCTCGGCCGCGCCCATGAGCAAGAGCACCAGCGCGCGCGGATGGCTGCTGAAGCCGGTGACGCAATCGGTGATGGGCAGCATGAAGCAGGCGTCGTCGGCCTGCGGCGTGGGCGGCTCGGCGGCGGGCGCAAAAGCACATCTCTGCCCGGTCAAGCCTGACCAGGCGCGCGCCAAATTGCTCAGAACAACCCCTTCGTGCACTCCACCACCTCCAAGGCTTGGGGCTGAGTGTCCGTGCAAGCGGCCGGCGGCCAAAGCCCGAGCAAAGCGACCAAGACCGGCTTTCTCCGGCGCCGAGGGCGCCAGCGCCAGGCACACACTCGCTCCACAGCGTCTGTGGACAAGTCCGTGCACAGCCTGCGCACGCCGCTCGCAAGTGCTTGATTTCACGGAATCTTTGCTGGATTGCCGCAAAAACAGGCAGATGCCCAGCGCCCCGCGCTGACCGGGGCGGGATAATCGCCGGTTCGCTGCGGCCCACACACATGCACAGAACCATCTTCACCACGCCCGTCGTCAACAGCCTGTTGCGCGGCTTCTCCATCGCCTTTTTGAAGCTGCGCGGCTGGACCCTGGACGGCCAGCTGCCCGCCGCCCATCCCAAATGCGTGCTGATCGCCGCCCCCCACACCAGCAACTGGGACCTGCCCTACACGCTGATGGTGGCCTTCGCCCTGAGGCTCAATGTCTACTGGATGGGCAAGCAGCAGATCTTTCGCTGGCCTTTTGGTCCCGTGATGCGCTGGCTGGGCGGCATCAGTGTGAACCGCGAGCAATCAAGCAATCTGGTGGCCGCATCAGCCGCCGCCCTGGTGGCCGCCGATGGCGCGGTGCAGCTGATCGTGCCGCCCGAGGGCACACGCAGCAAGACCCGCTACTGGAAGACCGGCTTCTACTGGATCGCCCACACCGCGCAGGTGCCCATCGTGATGGCCTATATGGACTACGAGCGCAAGCTCAGCGGCCTGGGCCCGATCTTTGTGCCCAGCGGTGACATCGAGGCCGATATGGTCAAGATCAAGGCCTTCTACGCCCAGTTCAAAGGCAAGAACGCCTCGCAGTTCGACCACCAATGAGCGAGCAGCCCGACACCCCGGCGGCGCCCCCCGCCGCCCCCGCGAAGAAAAACAAAGACCCGCTGCACGGCATCACCCTGGAAGCCATCGTCACCGAGCTGGCCCATTATTTCGGCTGGCGTGAGCTGGGCGAGCAGATCCCCATCCGCTGCTTCCAGCAAGACCCCAGCGTCAGCTCCAGCCTCAAGTTCCTGCGCAAAACCCCCTGGGCCCGCGCCAAGGTGGAGAGCCTCTACCTGTTCATGAAGCGAGAACAGGCACGCAGCCGCTGAGCCAGCACGACGGGCACCAGCACGAGCCGCAAAAAGGAAAAGGCGCCCGGTCGAGAGATCGACCGGGCGCCTTTTTGCTGGGGCTGCAGCGAATCGTCAGCGCATCAGCTGGCCTTCAGGCCGCCACCCAAGGCCTTGTAGAGCTGCACGCCGTTGAGCAAGGAGCCCAGGCGCACTTGCAGCAAGGCTTGCTCGGCGGCGAAGGCGGCGCGCTGGGCGTCGAGCAGCTCCAGGCTGTTGGAGGCGCCGTTGGCGTGGCGCAGTTCCACCAGCTTCAGGCGCTGCGATTCAGCGGCGGTCTGCGCGGCCTGGGCCTGCAGCTGCTCACCAAACGTCGCGCGGCCGGCGAGTGCATCGGCCACTTCACGGAAGGCGGTTTGCACCGCCTTTTCGTACTGCGCCACGGCCACGCCCTGGGCCGCCTTGACGGCTTGCAGATTGGCCTCGTTGCGACCCGAATCAAAGATCGGCATCAAGGCCTGGCCCACCAGACTGAAGGCGGTGTTCTTGAACAGCTCGGACAGCTGCGAGCTGGTCGTGCCCAGATTGCTGGTCAGCGTGATGCTGGGGAAGAAGGCCGCACGGGCCGCGCCAATATTGGCATTGGCGGCGCGCAGCTGCTGCTCGGCCTGCAGCACATCGGGGCGCTGCACCAGCACTTCAGACGGCAGGCCGGCCGGCACATCGGCCAGGCTTTGCGCTTGCAGGCGCTGGCCTACCGGCAGATCAGCCGGCAAGGGCTGACCGACCAACAGCACCAGGGCGTTCTCGTCCTGGGCACGTTGGCGCTGCTGCTGGGCTACGGCCGCACGGGTGGCGGCTGCGGCCGACTCGGCGGCGCTCAGATCCAGCGAGGACGCCGCGCCCGCCTCGAACTTCAGGCGGGTCAGGCGCAGCGTGTCCTCGCGCGAAGCCAGGGTGCGCTTGGCCAGTTGTAGCAGTTCCTCGTCGGCCTGCAGCACCAGATAGGCCGAGGCCACGCCGGCCACCAAGCTGATCTGGGCGGCACGGCTGCCTTCGGCCGTGGCCAGGTAGCGGGCCGTGGCCGCATCGACCTGGTTCTTCACCCGGCCCAGCAGATCGACCTCATAGGCCGTGACCTGCAGGCCCGCCTGGTAGTTGTTGCTACTGCCCACACCATTGCTGTTGGGCTGGCGGCTGGCGCTGAAACCCGCGTTGACCGTGAGCAGGCGGCTGGCTTCGCTGACGCGGGCCAGGGCCCGGGCCTGCTCGACGTTGAGCAGGGCCACGCGCAGATCGCGGTTGTTCTTGAGTGACAGCTCGATCAGGGCGCGCAGGCGCTCGTCCTGGCCGTAAAAGCTCTGCCAGCTCAGCTCGGCCGCGGCGGTGCCGCTGGTGGCGGCCGGGGCCGACCACTGTGCGGCCACCGGGGCAGCCGGGCGCTGATGCTCAGGCGCCAGGCTGCCGCAGGCCGTCAGGCTCAGGGCGGCCAGAGCCAATGCGCTCAGGCGCAGCATCGGGGTCTTGCGAAAGGTCTTGTTGTTTTCCATTCAAACCTCCTCGGCGGGCAGAGCACCGCTGGGCTGGGCACCGTCGGCCTGATGGGCGTAGATGCGGCGTTGGCGTTCGCTGCCCTTGAACACGCGGCGCACCACCAGGAAGAACACCGGCACAAAAATCACCGCCAAAACCGTGGCCGACACCATGCCCGAGAGCACGCCAGTGCCGATGGCACGTTGGCTGGCCGAACCGGCGCCGGTGGCGAAGAACAGCGGCGTCACGCCCAGGATGAAGGCCAGCGAAGTCATGATGATGGGACGGAAGCGCAGGTGGCAGGCCTCGAGGATGGACTCGATCAGCCCCTTGCCTTCGGCCTGCAAGTCCTTGGCGAACTCGATGATCAGGATGGCGTTCTTGGCGGACAAGCCGATGATGGTGATCAGGCCGACCTTGAAGTACACGTCATTGGGCATGCCACGGAACGTGGCCCCCATCAGCGCGCCCAGCAGGCCCAGGGGCACCACCAGCAGCACCGACAGCGGGATGGACCAGCTCTCGTACAGCGCAGCCAGGCACAGGAACACCGCCAGCAGCGAGAAGGCGAGCAGGATGGTGGCCTGCGAACCCGAGAGCTTCTCTTCACGCGACAGACCGGTCCACTCGTAGCCGATGCCGGGTGGCAGCTGCTTGACCATCTGCTCCAGCTCGGCCATGGCCGCGCCGGTGGAGGCACCGGGCGCCGCATCGCCAGCCAGGCGCATGGCCGGGTAGCCGTTGTAGCGCGTGGCTTGCATCTGACCGGTGATCCAGTGGGTCGAGGCAAAGGCCGACAGCGGCACGCTCTGACCCTTGGTGTTGGTCACATTGAGGCGCAGCAGGTCTTCCGGTTGCATGCGGGCCTGGGCTTCGGCTTGCACGACCACGCGTTGCAGGCGGCCGTTGCTCGGGAAGTCATTGACGTACGCAGAACCCAGCTGGGTGCCGATCACGGCAGCCACCGCGTCGTAGCTAACGCCGAGTGCGGCCGCCTTGTCACGGTCGATGTCCAGCTGCAGCTGCGGCGCGTCTTCCAGGCCGTCCGGGCGCATGCCGGTGATCAGCTTGCTCTTGCTGGCCATGCCCATCAACTGGTTGCGGGCGTTCAGCAAGGCCTCGTGGCCCAGGCCGCCGCGGTCCTGCAAGCGCAGGGCGAAGCCGGTGGCCGTGCCGAGCTCAGGAATCGGCGGGGGCGAGAGCGGGAAGATGAAGGCATCACGCACCGCCATCATCGCGCCGAAGGCACGACCGGCCAGGGCCGAAGCGCTGTGCTGCGGGCCGACGCGCTCTTCCCAGGGCTTGAGCGGCACGAACACCAGGGCGGCATTCTGGCCTTGGCCCGAGAAGGAGAAACCGATCACGCCCACGGTGTTCTGCACCTCGGGCTGGGCCAGCATGAAGTCTTCGACCTGCTTGACCGCCGCCTCGGTGCGGTTGGCCGTGGCGCCAGGGGGCAGCTGCACATTGACGATCAGATAACCCTGATCTTCATTGGGCAGGAAAGAGGTTGGCATGCGGGTGTACATCAGGCCGACAGCGGCAACGACGACGCCGTAGACCAGCAACATGCGGCCGCTGCGCTTGAGCAGCTTGGCCACCCAGCCTTCATAGCCCTTGGCCGTGCGCGAGAAGCCGCGGTTGAACCAGCCAAAGAAACCGGTCTTGGCGTGGCCGTGGCCGGCTTCCACCGGCTTGAGCAAGGTGGCGCACAGGGCCGGGGTCAGGGTCAGCGCCATCAGGGCCGACAGCAGCATGGAGGCCACCATGGCCAGCGAGAACTGGCGGTAGATATTGCCCACCGAGCCGGCGAAGAAAGCCATGGGCACGAAGACCGAGACCAGGACCACGGTGATGCCGATGATGGCGCCCGAGATCTGGCCCATGGCCTTGCGGGTGGCTTGCAGCGGCGGCAGGCCCTCCTCGTTCATGATGCGCTCGACGTTTTCCACCACCACGATGGCGTCGTCCACCAGGATACCGATGGCCAGCACCATACCGAACAGGGTCAGCACGTTGATGGAGAAGCCCATCCACAACATGATGGCAAAGGTGCCCAGCAGAGCAATCGGCACCACGATGGTGGGGATCAGGGTGTAGCGCCAGTTCTGAAGGAACAGGAACATCACCAGGAACACCAGGACCACGGCCTCAACCAGGGTCTCAACCACCTGGGTGATGGAGATCTTGACGAACTTGGACGAGTCGTAAGGCACCTCGTAGGCCACGCCCTCGGGGAAGTAGGCTTGCAGCTCAGCCATGCGCTCCTTGACGGCAGTCGCAGAAGCCAAGGCGTTGCCGCCCGGCGCCAGCTGGATGCCGATACCGGTGGCCGGCTTGCCATTCAGGCGGGAATAGGAGCCATAGTTCTGGCCACCCAGCTCGACCCGGGCCACGTCCTTCAGGCGCACGCTGGAGCCGTCGGTGTTGGCGCGCAAGACGATGTTCTTGAACTGATCCGCGCTTTCCAGCTGACCCTTGACCACCACGGTGGCCGACATGGTCTGATCAGACAGATTCGGCAGCTCGCCGATGGAGCCGGCCGGCACCAGCGCGTTTTGCGCGCGGATGGCGGCATTGACCTCGGCCGGGCTGATGTTGAAGGACAGCAGCTTGGCCGGGTCCAGCCAGATGCGCATCGCACGCTCGGTGCCGAACAGCTGGGCCTGGCCGATGCCGGGCAGGCGCTGCAGTTCGGGCACGATGTTGCGCGCCGCATAGTCACCCAGGGCCTTGGTGTCCAGCGTGCCCGTCTTGCTGGACAGCATGACGAAGAGCAGGAAGTTGTTGCCGGCCTTGTCGATACGCACGCCCTGCTGCGTGACGGCAGCGGGCAGGCGCGGCGAGGCGCGGCTCAGGCGGTTTTGCACCTCCACCTGGGCCAGCTCCAGATTGGTGCCGGGCTCGAAGGTGACGGTGATAGCACCGGTGCCATTGGCCTGGCTGACCGATTCCAGATAGGCCAGATTGGGCGCGCCATTGAGCTCCTGCTCGATGACGGAGATGACGCTCTCGTCCAGGGTCTTGGCGGACGCACCGGGATAGGCCACATTGATGGACAGGGCCGGCGGCGCAACCGTCGGGTACTGCGACACCGGCAGCTTGGTGATGGAGACCGCGCCGAAGACCAGGATGAACAGTGCGATCACCCAGGCAAAGACCGGCCGGTCAATGAAGAAACGTGCCATGTTGTGAACCTCTGATTAGCGGCTGGCGGCCGAGGCCGGAGCGGCGGGGGCGGCCGGCGCCGAAGCAGAAGCGGCCGACCAGGGTACCGGCGTGACCGGCGCACCGGGCACAAACATCTTTTGGAAGCCGTCGACGATGACCTGCTCGCCCGGCTTCAGGCCATCCAGCACCACCCATTGGTTGCCCTGGGCGCTGCCGACCTTGACCATGCGCGGCTCGGGCTTGTTGCCGGCACCGACCACCAGCACCGAGTCGCCCTGGTTGCTGCGCTTGACCGCTTGTTGCGGCAGCAGGATGCCGGCCGGCAGCTCGCCTTGCGACAAGCGCACGCGCACATACTGGCCGGGCAAGAGCTGACCCTCGGCATTGGGCACTTCGGCGCGCAGGCTGACCTGGCCCGAGGCAGCATCGACGCTCACATCGGTGAACAGCAGGCGGCCAGGCTTGGCCAGCTCGCTGCCGTCGTCCAGCACGATGCGCACCTGGGCGGCCTGGGCACCGGCGGCGCGCAGCTTGCCGCCGGCCAGGGCACGGCGCAGCTGCTGCACTTCGTTGGCGCTTTGCGTGAAGTTGACGTAGACGCTGCTGGTCTGCTGAATCAGGGCCAGCTGCGTGGCTTCCGCGGCACTGACCAGGGCGCCTTCGGTCACCAGGGCACGGCCGATGCGGCCCGAGATCGGCGCTGTGACGGCGGCATAGCCCAGGTTCAGCTTGGCGCTCTGCACCGCGGCCTTGCCAGCGGCCACATCGGCCTCGGCAGCCTTGGCGGCGGCCACGCTGCTCAGGTATTCCTGCTGGCTGATGGCGCGGGCCTCGACCAGGGGCTTGTTGCGCTCGGCCTGGGCGGCGGCCTGGGC
>JAIXSD010000008.1 GCA_027484885.1 Rubrivivax sp. | reverse complement strand
GCCGTGCGCTCGGCCCGCGCCGCGGCAGACTACTCGACCCACGGCACGCCTTCGCAGCGCGACTACTACTCGCGCTACGGCTATGCCAACGGTCTCAGCGCCTGCCTGAACAACATCTGATGAAAACGGCCATGACACCCACCCGCTGGGGCATGGCCGTCGCCCTGCTGGCCAGCGGACTCTTCTTCGTCTGGTGGCAGCAGGACGAGGCCGCCCAAGAACAAGCCCTCGCGGCCGAGCAAGCGGCCCGTGCCGCCGCCGCCTCGCAGCCGGCCGAACCTGGCAATGCCTTGCGCGATCTGTTTGGCGCCGTGGATCAGCCCCTGCCGCGCGGCCCCAAGGCCAGCGAGCGCGGGCACGAGCACGCGGCCCATGATCACAGCCATGACAACCCCTGGCAGATGGCCGGCGCGTCCACCGAAGCGGCCGATGCCGTGTCACCCCAGGGGGAGCTCAGTGCCGAGGACAAGGCCATCAACGAGAACCTGCGCCGCCTGGGTTACCAGATCCACGAACGTTACTACCAAATGCCACTGACCCAGCTGCGTCAGGCCGCCGCCGCCAAGGATGTGCAAGCCCTGACCCATCTGGCCGAGCGCTATCTGTTCGCCCTGGACGGCAAGCCCAAGGAGCCCGAGCACGAGCCCGGCTTCCACTACCGCGAAGCCGCGCGCACGGCGCTGATCGAGGCCTACCTGCGCGGCAATCTGCATGCCGCGGCCATGATCTCGGAAACCTATCTGCTGGAAAAACGGCCGCTCGATGCGGCCGCCTGGAACCTGATCGCCCGCCGCTCGGGCGACGAACTCAGCGCCGACTGGTTTCTGCGCACCCAGGACTACCAGCAGCTCGGCGAAGCGGCCCGCCAGGAGGCGGCCCAAAAGGCCGAGGCCTTGTGGGCACAGCTGGAGCAAAGCCGCAAGAAAACCAGCGGCACGGGCTGAGAACGGGGCTTACCAGGAACCCGTGTTGGCCATGGAGGCCCAGGGCTCGGCCGGCGCCAGGGCCGGGCCGTCCTGCAGCAGCTCGACCGAGATGCCATCGGGCGAGCGCACAAAAGCCATGCGGCCGTCGCGCGGCGGGCGCAGCACGGTCACGCCATGGTCGGCCAGGCGCTGGCAGGCAGCGTAGATGTCGGGCACGGCAAAAGCCAGGTGGCCGAAATTGCGGCCGCCGGTGTAGACCTCGCCCTGGCCATTGGCATCGGGCCAGTTGTAGGTCAGCTCGACCTGGGGCTGGTACTTGCCCGCTTCATCGCCGGGCGCGGCCAGGTACAGCAGGGTGAAACGGCCGGCTTCGTGCTCGCTGCGGCGCACCTCGACCAGGCCCAAAGCATCGCGATAGAACTTCAGCGAAAGGTCCAGGTCGGTCACGCGGACCATGGTGTGCAGGTATTTCATCGACTTCCTCGTGCTCAGCGGGCCTCCGGGCCCGCCTCGGCGGTGGTGGTGTGGGGGACAAGGCTGCTGATTGTGGCGGCGGAACGGCCGGCCTGCACGACCGGGGTCTTGGGGCGATCCACGCCCAGCAGCAAGGCCAGCGGCGCCGGCAGCCATGCACGAACCACCCCATAAGCCAGCGCGCAGAGTGCCCAGGTGGCAGCGATCAGCAGCAGACCCTCGGGCAGCGGCGCCAGGTGCAGGGGCGCCAGGGCCTGGGTCAGCAGCACGATCACCGTCTGGTGCAGGATGTAGACGCAGAACACGGCAGCGCTGAGCCGGCGGCGCCAGGCCGAGTCCACATCGAGATGCCGGAAGGCAAAGCCGCAAGCCGCCGCCGTGGCCCACCATTGCAGCAAGCCCCAGACACAGCGCATCAGGGCGCGCAGGCCCTCCGGCGGCGGGATCTTGGCATAGGCCTCGAAATAGACCATCAGCAGCGTCCAGGCCAGCACGGCGCCGACCAGGGCCGGCCAGCGCAGCGCGCTCAGGCGCTGCCAGAACGCCCGCCCGGCCTGCGAGGCCACCATGCCCATCAGGAACAGGCTCAGGTACTGGGCGTGGTTGTACCAATCCCAGGTCAAGTTGTGAGTGGAGGGGAAGGCCCCCGCCAGCTGGCGCGCCAGCATCAGCGGCAAGGCCAGGCCCAGCAGCAAGCCCCAGGGCCCCAGGCCCGCCAGACGCTGGCCCAGGCCAGCCAGCAAGGCCGGTGCGCGGCGCAGCAGGGTGATGCCGATCCAGCCATAGAACCAGAGGTAGGGCAGGAACCAGAGGTGGTTCCAGGTGGGCAGGCTCAGGCATTTGCGCCGGCCTTCTTCCGAGAAACAAAAGCCATCAAAGCCCTGCAGATACTGCCGCATGAACTCGAGGTAAGCGCCTGGGTAGGCCAGCTTCTGCACCACCTCGAAATAGCTCTGCGGCGGCACGATGAGCAACATGCCGAAGACCAAGGGCAGCAACAGGCGGGCACTGCGCTGGCGCAGCAGGCCGGAGGGCTGGCCCGGCCGCTGCGACTGCTCGCGCCCCCAGGCCTGGGCCAGGGCCACGCCGCCGACGAAGAACAGCAGGCCCAGACGCCAGGGCGAGCTCATCAGCATCAGCGGCTCCAGCGTCTCGCTGGCAGCCGGGCTTTTGACATGCCAGCCCCAGCTCACGTAGTACATGCCCACGTGATAGGGCACCAGCAAGCCAAAGGCCAGGATGCGCAGCCAGTCGATGAAGAACAGCCGCGATTCGGTCGCGGCTGGGTCCGGCGGGGTGATGGAAGGGCTTGGGGTGTTCATGGCCGCAGCATCGCCGTCCGAGCTCGCGAACGCCAAGCAAATGGGGTGAGCGGGCCTTGTTCTGGGGCGAGTTGGCAGCGGTTCTTTCACCCGCAGCCGCCGCGCGGGTGACGAAACCCGGGATCTGAATCATTTGCTCACACACAGGCCGCGTTTCGGCCCGGGCGAGCCGGACGGGCTTTGCCACAATCGCAGCCGTTCCCGAAGGAACACCAAGCTCAACGAGAAAGCGTGCCCACCATGATTCCCTTGCGTCGCCTTGCATTGGCCCTGTGCTGCAGCCTGGGCCTGACGGCCACCGCCATGGCCCAGATCAAGATCGGCCAAACGGCGGGTTTCAGCGGCCCGGTGGCCGCCGGGGTCAAGGAGACCACCGAGGGCGCCAAGCTGTACTTGAACGCGATCAACGCCGCCGGGGGCGTCAACGGCCAGGCCATCGAGCTGATCTCGCTGGACGACAAGTTCGAGCCCGCCCTGGCGGCCGAGAACGCCAAGAAGCTGATCGACCAGGGCGTGATCGCCCTGTTCCTGAACCGCGGCACGCCGCACAGCCAGGCCATCCTGCCCCTGCTGGCCGAACACAAGCTGGCCCTGGTGGCGCCCTCGACCGGCGCCATGCTGCTGCACAAGCCGGTCAACCCGTATGTGTTCAATGTGCGCGCCACCTACCAGCGCGAGGCCGAGCGCGCCATCCAGCACCTGGCCGGCATGGGCATGGCCCGCATCGCCCTGGTCCAGGTGGACGACAGCTTTGGTGCCGATGCAGCCACCGGCGCGCTCAAAGGTTTGCAGGCCGCCAAGCTGCAGCCCCTGGCCCACCTCAAGTTTCCGCGCGAAAAGCCCGAGATGGCGCCG
>JAIXSD010000264.1 GCA_027484885.1 Rubrivivax sp. | reverse complement strand
GCGATGAAGGCGATGCGGTCGCCGCGCGGGCTCCATTGCGGGGCGCCGTCCTTGCTGTCGGGGCTGCCGGCCTGGGTCAGCTGGCGCGGCTCGCCGCCCAGGGTGGACAGCAGGTAGAGGTGCGACTCGGTCTTGTTGCTCGCCATGTCGCAGCGGCTGACGCTGGCCACCGCCTGGGCGCCGTCGGGCGAGAGGCTGGGCGCGCCGACGCGGGCCAGGGCCCAGAGGGCCTCCACATCAAAGGTCTCGGGCTTTGCTGCGCGTGGGGATGCCGCCATGGTCGGTTCTCGAAAGAAGGGAGGGGGAGGGGGAAAAGAGGAGGGGCTGCTAGCGCTTCAGGCCGTCGAGCTGGGCCAGCAGCGCGCGGGCCGCCCAGCGCCCGACACCACAGCCACCCAGGATGAAACCCAGGCCCAGCAGCTGGGGCAGCTGCCACTCGGTGCTGCCGATGAAATCGAAGCCCAGCGTGCGGCCCAGCTCCCAGCCGGCCAGTGCGCCCAGCACAAAGCCGCAGGCATCGGCCAGGCCTTGCTTCAGACCTTGTTGCAGGTTCTTGTCCATGGCCGCCTCAGCGATGCTGGCGCTGCATGAAGACCAGCTTCTCGAACAGGGTCAGGTCTTGCTCGTTCTTCAGCAGGGCGCCGACCAGGGGCGGGATCAGGTGCTCGGCCCCCGGCTGGCTCAGGGTCTCGGGCGGCATGTCTTCGGCCACCAGCAGCTTGAGCCAGTCCAGCAGCTCCGAGGTGCTGGGCTTCTTTTTCAGGCCCGGCAGATTGCGCACCTCGAAGAAGGTCTTGAGCGCGGCGGCCAGCAGCTCTTTCTTGAGGCCGGGGAAGTGCACATCGACGATGGCCTGCATGGTCGCCGGATCGGGGAACTTGATGTAGTGGAAGAAGCAGCGGCGCAGAAAGGCGTCGGGCAGCTCTTTCTCGTTGTTCGAGGTGATGAAGACCAGGGGGCGGTGTTTGGCCTTGATCAGCTGGCGTGTCTCGTAGCAGTAGAACTCCATGCGGTCGATTTCGCGCAGCAGGTCGTTCGGGAACTCGATGTCGGCCTTGTCGATCTCGTCGATCAGCAGGGCGACGGGCTGGTCGGACTCGAAGGCTTGCCAGAGCACGCCCTTGATGATGTAGTTCTCGATCTTGCTGACCTTGTCCACGCCCTCGATGCCGGAGAGCTGGCTGTCGCGCAGGCGGCTGACCGCGTCGTACTCGTACAGGCCTTGCTGGGCCTTGGTGGTGGACTTGATGTGCCACTGCAACAGTGGCAGCCCCAAACTGCGCGCCACTTCCTCGGCCAGCATGGTCTTGCCGGTGCCGGGCTCGCCCTTGAGCAGCAGGGGCCGCTGCAGGGTGGCGGCGGCATTGACGGCCAGCTTCAAGTCATCGGTGGCGATGTAGTGCTCGGAACCTGCGAATTTCATGGTTTGGATCAAAGTCCTGACGGTGACGATTCAGTATAAGTGGCCCCCTATAATGCCCGTCGGTACAAGATCTAGACACCCCGGGACCATGAAAAAACTGCTGCAGATCTCGCTCGCTCTGGCCACTTTGTTCGGCGCCAGCGCTTCCGTTCTCGCCAAGGATGCCGCGCCTGCGGTGGCCGGCCAGGACAAGATCGCCATGTGCATTGGCTGCCATGGCATCCCGGGCTACCAAGCCAGCTTTCCTGAAGTGCACAAAGTGCCCATGATCGCCGGCCAGAACGCCAAGTACATCGCCGCCGCGCTGACGGCCTACGCCAAGGGCGAGCGCAAGCACCCGACCATGCGCGGCATCGCTCAAACCCTGAGCGAGCAAGACATCGCCGACATCTCGGCCCTGTACGAAAAGCAAGCCCCCGCCCAAGCCCTGCCGGAAACCCCGGTCGCCCCTTCCGCCCAGGTGGCCGAGCTGCTGACCAAGGGTGCTTGCGCCTCCTGCCACGGCGCCAACTTCAGCAAGCCCATCGACGGCGCTTATCCCAAGATCGCCGGCCAGCACGCCGACTATCTGAACGTGGCCCTGAAGTCCTACCAGACCGAAGGCAATGCCGTGGTCGGCCGCAGCAACGCCATCATGGCCGGCCAGGTCAAGCAGTTCAGCCATGCCGAACTCAAGGCCATCGCCAAGTACCTGGCTTCGCTGCCTGGCGATCTTCGCACCGTGCCGCAAAGCAAGTTCCGCTGATCCCGGCTTCAGCCGCAGCGTCAAAAAGCCGCCAATTTGGCGGCTTTTTTGTGCCTGATCGCCGGGTCGCGCCGGGCTGCTCTGGCCCATACTGGGTGACAAGTTTTTGTGCTTCACCCCAGCGATTCGCTTTTCAGCCAGGCTCATGCTCAAGAAGATTCCCATCCAACAGGTTCAGCTGGGCATGTACCTCCAGTCCATGGAGGGCTCGTGGTTGTCGCACCCCTTCTGGAAGACCAAGTTCGTGCTGCGCGATCCGGCCGATCTGGAGGCGCTGCTGACCAGCGGCGTGCCCATGGTCTGGATCGACGTGAGCAAGGGCCATGATGTGCAGGATCAGGCCGTGCCCGACACCCTGGTTCAGGACCTGGTCGATGCGCCCAGCCCCGCCCCGGTAGCGCCGCCGCCGGCCGAAGCCGTGCCAGCCCCGACCGTGGCCCCCGGCCCGGCGCGGGTCGAGCGGGTCAGCATGGGTTCGGAGATGGGCCGTGCCGCCCAGGTGGTCAACCGCTCGCGCCAGGCCGTCACGGCCTTGTT
>JAIXSD010000177.1 GCA_027484885.1 Rubrivivax sp. | reverse complement strand
TCGCGCACCCGCGCCTTGCAGTGGTCGAAGCCCGCCTGAGCGCCATGCTGAGCACAGCTGTTGTCACCGTTTTCGCGGTGGTTCAGGCAGAAGAAGATGTGGCGCTCGAAATAGCTCATGCCGCCATTGTAGGGAGCCGGGGCAAGAAACCCTGGGGTTCACCCTTTGTTTCAGGACTCGCGGCGGGCGATCACGCGCAGCAGCCAGGCCAGGGCGGCAAACGGCCAGACCCAGCCCAGCCATTGGGCCAGGCCGTACATATTGATGAACCGGCCCAGCTCCCAGGTCTGCAGGCGCTCTTCGAGGTAGGGGTCGGTCGGCGCCTGGCTGACCAGGGCGATCAAGCTGCTCAAGACGATCAGGCCCAGGGCCGCATTGACCCGGCGCGGCAAGGCGCTGGCCGCCATGCCCAGCAGCGCGCCCACCAGCAAGCCCGGCCCGCTGGCCAGGGTCAGCCAGGACCAGGCATGTTGTGGACCGAAATTGAGGCCGGTGGAGATGGCCGTGCCCAACGCGCCCAGGCCCAGCGCCCCCAAACCCAGCGCCAGCCGGCGCTTGCCGGGCCGCGCCACCGACAAAGCCACCAAGGTGGGCGCCAGCACGCCGAGCGCGATCGCAATCGCCTCCAGCCCCGGCGGCAGGGCGCGGGCCGCGCTCTCGCTGAGCTCATCGCCCCATTGCAAGGCCCAGGGCGTGCCAGCCAGCAGATCCACCGCCGCCACCTGCAGGCGCGGCAACCACTGACCCAGGCCCAACGGCACCGGCGTCGGGAACAGCAGACCCAGGGGCCACAGCGCCAGCAGCGCCAGCGCACCGGCACTGTGCGGCTGGAACCAGTAATCGCGCACATCCTCCCAGCGCCGCAGGCCGCCCAGGCGGTAGAGCAGCCAGGCCAGCAGCACCCCGAGCCAGGCGCCTGCGCTGTTCAGCAAGAAATCACCCAGGGCCGGCACCCGGCTGGGCAGAAAGTACTGCAGGCTCTCCAGGCTGTAAGACAGCAGCGGCCCGGCCAGCAAGCTCAGCAGCACCCCGCTGCGCAGACGCCAGCCGCTGCGCATGGCGGCGGCAAAGCAGAGAAAACCAAAGGGCAGGTAGCCCGCCAGATTGGCCTGCAGATCGAACCAGCTGAAATAGCGCGACCAGGGCAGGCCCAGCATGCCGCGCACGTCCAGGCCGGGCGGCCAGACCCAGGGTCCGAAGGGGTAGAGGCTGGCGTAGACGATCAGCGCCGTGCAGGCCAGCAGCAGCCAGGAGGCGGAGCTTTGGCGGCGCACCATGGCGAGCCCGGGGCTCAGAAGGGCTTGACGACCACCAGCACGACGATGGCGATGAACATCAGCACGGCCACCTCGTTGAAGACCCGGAACCAGCGGTGGCTGCGGCGGTTGGCCGACTGCTCAAAGCTGCGCAGGATGGCCTTGCAGACATGGTGGTAGCCGACCACGCCCAGCACCAGGAGCAGCTTGGTGTGCATCCAGCCCTGGTTGAAGCCGGCGAAATTGAGCGACCACATCCAGCCGCCCAGCAGCAGTGCCGGGATCATCAGCAGCGTGGCGAAGCGGTAAAGCTTGCGCGCCATCAGCAGCAGGCGCTCGCGTTCGGCATGGCTGTCGGCCGGCACCATGGCCAGGTTGACGAAGATGCGCGGCAGGTAGAACAAGCCGGCGAACCAGCTGGCCACGAAGACGATGTGAAAGGCTTTGATCCAGAGCATCGCCGCATTATGCGGGGCGCTTTCGCCGGGGCAGAAACCGGGCTGGAGTCGCAGAGAAAAGGAACGGCCAAGCCGCTGAAGATGCCGCGCGAAGACCTTGCGGGCAAAAAAAGGCCCCGGCCACAAAGCCGGGGCTGGAAAGCCCTATCGCTGTCATCACGCTAAGGCTCCTGCTCAGGGAGGAAAAGCAGGGAACGACCACCTTGCGGCTATCATTCAGAGTGAATTTTAACATAAGCGTCATCGGAGGGCGCATCAGGGAAGTCGCGTAGATTGCGCAGTCCCTCACGCATGCGAACGAGGAAGCGGCCCAAGAGCCCCCGCCCCGGCGCGTGCGCCACCTCCAGCCACGCCCTCTCTCCCGGAGTTGATCAGTGTCCCTGCCCGCCCCCTACCCCGCCAGCCGCCCTCGCCGCCTGCGCCGCGATGCCTTCACCCGGGCCCTGGTCCGCGAGCACCATGTGCGCGCCAGCGATCTGATCCTGCCGGTGTTTGTGCACGAGGGCGAGAACCGGGTCGAGCCTGTGGCCTCCATGCCTGGCGTGGCGCGCCTGAGCCTGGACCGTCTGCTCGACGTGGCGCGCGAATGCGTGGACCTGGGCATCCCGGTCCTGGCGCTCTTCCCGGTGATCGATGCCTCGCTCAAGACCCCCGACGGCCGCGAGGCCACCAACCCCGACGGCCTGGTGCCGCGCGTGGTGCGGGCTCTCAAGGAGCAGGTGCCCGGTCTGGGCGTGCTGACCGATGTGGCCCTGGACCCCTTTACCAGCCACGGCCAGGACGGCGTGCTGGACGAGCGCGGCTACATCCTCAACGACCAGACGGTCGAGATCCTGGCCCAGCAAGCCCTGGTGCAGGCCGCCGCCGGCGTGGACATCGTGGCGCCCAGCGACATGATGGATGGCCGCATCGGTGCCATCCGCACGGCGCTGGAAGCCCATGGCCACATCCACACCCGCATCATGGCCTACAGCGCCAAGTACGCGAGTGCCTTCTACGGCCCCTTCCGCGACGCCGTGGGCTCGGCCGCCAACCTCGGCAAGGCCGACAAGAAGACCTACCAGATGGACCCGGGCAACAGCGACGAGGCCCTGCGCGAAGTCGGCCTCGATCTGGCCGAAGGTGCGGACATGGTGATGGTCAAGCCCGGCATGCCTTACCTCGACATCGTGCGGCGTGTGAAGGACGAGTTCCGCGTGCCCACCTTCGCCTACCAGGTCAGCGGCGAGTACGCCATGATCAAGGCGGCGGCCGCCAACGGCTGGCTGGACCACGACGCGGTGATGATGGAATCCCTGCTGGCCTTCAAGCGCGCCGGCGCCGATGGCGTGCTCACGTATTTCGCGCTGGAGGCCGCGCGCCTGCTCAAGCAAGCGAAAGCCGGCTGATCCCTGGGATGCGCCTGTTCCACATCCACGGCGACCAGTTCACCGAGCTGACCCAGCTGCCGGCCGACTTGCCCGGCGATGGTTTCCTCTGGCTGGGCTACGGCCGGCGCGAGTTCGAGCTGCAGCTGGGCGAGATCCAGCAAGGCCTGCAGCGCTGGGGCTGTGGTCAGGTGGTGGACCTGCATGTCTCCGACCTGCTGAACAACCAGCTGCCCTCGCATTTCGACTACACCAGCTGGTACGACCTGCTGGTGTTTCGTCGCCTGGCCGCCGC
>JAIXSD010000164.1 GCA_027484885.1 Rubrivivax sp. | reverse complement strand
CTTGGCGCTTCTGTCTGAACGAAGCGAACGCAGGGAGCGGAGTGAGTTATGCGCCAGCCCCGAGGTGCGAGCAGCGCAGGGAAGTCGGCCCGCCAGGGCCGACCCCGGAACCATGAGCCTGGCAGCGGCACGGGCTGCAGGGCCTCACGCGAAACCCCCAAAACTGCTTTGAACCGAATCCTGCCGCTCAGCCGCCGCGGATCGGCAGGCGCAGATCGTCCAGGTAGTCGCGCTTGATGTCGACGCTGCTGCGGTGGCCCAGGTCTTTGAAGTGCTGGCGCAGCCAGTCTTGTGCGTGGCTGCGGCCCAGGTCGCGCAGCTGGTGGATGAGGCTGGCGCGGGTGGAGCTTTTGCTGGAGGCGCTGAAGGCCTCGAGCGCTTCGCCGCCGTCGATGCGGTGCATCAGCACATCTTTGTAATGCGAGGGGTCGACCTTGCCCTCGGCCAGCAGGCGCTTGACGAAGTCGATGGCGCGCATCTCGGCGATCAGGGCGGCGTTGAAGCTGATCTCGTTGAGCCGGTCGAGGATCTGGGCGCTGCTGGTGGGCAGGGCTTCGCGTTCGATCGGGTTGATCTGCACCAGCACGATGTCGCGGCCGCTGCATTGGTAAATCAGCGGGTGGATGGCCGGGTTGCCCGAATAGCCGCCGTCCCAGTAATGCTGACCGTCAATCTCAACGGCTTTGAACAAGGTGGGCAGGCAGGCCGAGGCCATCACCGCGTCGACGCTGAGCCGCGCGCCCGAGAACACCTCGGCCTTGCCGGTGCTGACGCGGGTGGCGACGACAAAGACCTTGGGTGCCAGCTCGGGCCGGGCCAGGGCTTCGAAGTCGATGCGGCTGGCCACAAAGCTGCGCAGCGGGTTGATGTCAAAAGGGTTGGCCTGGTAAGGCGAGACGGTGCTGGTCCAGAGCGCGCTCATGGCGTTGAGCCAAGGGGCGGCAGGCGAGCTGTCTTCGTCGACCGGGCCGAAGAGAAAGCCGAAGGGCGCGCGCTGGGCTTCGCTCAAGGCGCCCATGGCGATCACGCCGTCCCAAAAGGCGGCCAGCGATTCGCGGGCGGCATCCCGGCCATCGCCGCGGCCGTGCAAGCGTGCTTGCGCAAAGCCATGCGCCAGGGCCACAGCATTCATGGCACCGGCGCTGGTGCCGCTGATGCCTTCGAAGCTCAGCCGGCCGTCTTCCAGCAGCGCATCCAGCACACCCCAGGTGAAGGCGCCATGCGAGCCGCCTCCCTGCAGGGCCAGGTTGATTGGCGGAGGCGCGCTGCTGGGGCGGCTCATGGCTCAGTCGCCGAACACGACCTTCTTCTTCTTGTTCACCCAGCTCTCCAGCTGCGGCCCATAGACCTCATCGACGCGGTTGCGCTTGACCTTGAAGGTGGGGGTGATGAAGCCGTTGTCCACCGTCCAGGGCGTCTTGACGGCGACCAGGCAGTCCAGCTGCTCATGCGGGTCGAGGTGGCTGTTGACCTCGGCCAGATGGGCGCTCAAGGTCTGCACCAGTGCCGCACGGTCGGTCTCGTTGGCGCTGTGCTCGATGGCGTTCTGCGAGAGCATGACCACGCCGACCGGCTGGCCCATGTTCGCGCCCGTCACCACGCAGGCCTCCACGGCCGGGTGGGCACCCAGGCGGTCTTCGATGGGCGCCGGGGCCACATACTTGCCCTTGCTGGTCTTGAACAAGTCCTTGACCCGGCCGGTGATGCGCAGGCAGCCGCGGCCGTCAAATTGGCCTTTGTCACCGGTGCGCAGCCAGCCGTCTTCGGTGAAGGCAGCGCGACTCATCTCGGGCTCTTTGTAGTAGCCGCTCATGGTGGCGGGGGTGCGCACCAGCAGCTCGCCCGTCTGCGGGTCCAGGCGAGCTTCCACACCTTCATAGCCCGGGCCGACGGTGCCGATCTGGTTCTGGCCCGGCACGGTGATGTGCGAGATGGCCAGATTTTCGGTCATGCCATAGCCCTCATTGATGTGCAGACCGAGCTTGCGGTACCACTCGAGCAGGGGCACCGGCATGGGCGCTGCACCGCCGGCGCAGACGCGCGCCTGGTCCAGGCCCAGGGCCTTGAGGATCTTGCGCCGCACCAGGCCACCGATCAGGGGCAGGCTGAGCAGCAGGTCGAGCTTCTTCTGCGGCATCTTGGTCTGGATGCCTTGCTGGAACTTCACCCACAGGCGCGGCACCGAGAAGAAGATGGTCGGGCGGGCACGTTGCAGGTCCAGCGTGAAGGTGTCCAGGCTCTCGGCAAAGTAGACCTGGAAACCGGTGCGCAGCCAGCCGTGTTCAATCAGCACGCGCTCGACCACGTGGGCCAGGGGCAGGTAGGAGAGCAGGCGGTCTTCCGGGCCCATGGGGATGCGCTTGAGCGCCGCGCTCAGAGCCCAGGCGAAGTTGCCAAAGCTGTGCATCACGCCCTTGGGCGCGCCGGTGGTGCCCGAGGTGTAGATCAGGGTGGCCAGGTCTTCGGCGGAGCGCACAGGCTCGCCTTGCAGCGGCGCTGTGCGGGCGCAGATGGCGTCCCAGCCCTCGTAGGACTTCTTGGCATCGTCCGGCGAGAGCGGGTAGCTGATGCAGGGCAAAGCGGTCGGCACGCCGGGCTTCATGCCTTCCCAGCCATCGAGCTTGCCGATGAAGCAGGCGCGGGCCTCGCTGTGTTCCAGGATCTGGCGGATGGTGTCGGGCGCCAGGGTCGGGTAGAGCGGCACCGAGACGTAGCCGGCCATCCAGATCGCCAGATCGCTGAACAGCCACCAGGCGCAGTTCTTGGACAGGATGGCGACCTTGGCGCCGGGCTCCCAGCCCTGGTCCTGGCCCAGGGCCTTGAGGTGGGCGGCCATGCGCCGCACCTGATCGCCGACCTGGGCCCAGGTGAACTCTTGCGTCTGGCCCTGGCCCATGGGCTGGGTCAGTGAGGTGCGCTCGGCTTGGGTTCGCTCCAGCAGGTAGAAGCGTTGCAGGGCCAGGGTGTCGGTGGGGATGGCAGGCATGGGCGGGTGTCTCCTGTTTTTCGAGCGGCTGAACGCGCAGCCGTCGGCATGTTTGAATGCCCAGGCTACGCAGTGCCGCCCGTGCAGCCTAGCGGGTTTTCGAGGGATATGCTCGATTCAGGGGCAGCTCTCTAGTCGCGGCCGCTTGCCTGCGGCCGCGCTCGCTCGTGAGCGGGCGAGAAAGCGCTCGATGTGCGTGTTTCGGGCGCGTGTCAGGCCGCCGCTTCGGCCGCCTGCAGGGCCAGCAGGGCGGCGCTGACCGCTGCCTCGTCCACGCCTTCGCCGCGCTGCACAGGGGCCTCGGCCAGGGCCGCGGCGCCGTCGCGCTTGAGCCGGGCCACCCACTGGCCGGCATCGCGGCCGCCAGCAAAGGCGGCGCTTTGCAGCAAGACCTGACCCTCGGCACTGACCAGCTTGAAGTAGAACTGGCCGTCGGCCTCGCGGTATTGCTTGAAGACCGGCAGGGCGGCCTTGGCGGCCTTGGCGGTGTCCACCGCCGGCGCGGCCACGGCATTGAAGCGGCGCAGGCCCACGGCCTCGCGGGCGCGGGCCAGCAGCGGGCCGGCGATGGCGCGGGCCTTCTCGGCGCCCTGCTGCAGGATCTCCTCGATGCGCTCGGGGTGGGCCATCAAGGCCTCGTAGCGGGCGCGCATGGGGGCGATTTCGGATTCGATCAGCTCGAACAGCTGCTGCTTGGCCTCGCCCCAGGCCAGGCCGGCGCGCAGGGCGGCGCGGAAATCGGCGCGCTGCTGCGGCGTGGCGAAGGCGTCGTAAATCGTCACCAGGGCCTGGCCTTCGGGCTCTTTGGGCTCGCCGGGCAGGCGGCTGTCGGTGACGATGCGGGCGATCGCGTCCTTCAGGCCCTTGCTACCGCCTTCGAACAGCGGGATGCTGTTGTCATAGCTCTTGCTCATCTTGCGGCCGTCCAGGCCGGGCAAGAGGGCCACGTCTTCCTCGACATTCGCTTCGGGCAGGACAAAAAACTCGGTGTTCCGGCCAAACTGGTGGTTGAAGCGCTGCGCCACATCGCGCGCCATCTCGATGTGCTGGACCTGGTCCTTGCCGACCGGCACGCGGTGGGCGTTGAAGATCAGGATGTCGGCCGCCATCAGGATGGGGTAGCTGTACAGGCCCATGGTGATGCCGGCGTCCGGGTCTTCGCCGGCCGCCACATTGGCGTCCACCGCGGCCTTGTACGCATGGGCGCGGTTCATCTGGCCCTTGGAGGTGATGCAGGTTAGCAGCCAGGTCAGCTCGGGGATCTCGGGGATGTCGCTCTGGCGGTAGAAGGTGACACGCGAGGTGTCCAGGCCGGCGGCCAGCCAGACGGCGGCGATCTCCAGGCGCGAGCGGTTGATGCGCTCGGGCTCGTCGCATTTGATCAGGGCGTGGTAATCCGCCATGAAGAAAAAGCTCTCCACCCCAGCCTCGCGGCTGGCGGCGATGGCCGGGCGGATGGCGCCGACGTAGTTGCCGAGGTGCAGGGTGCCGGTGGTGGTGATGCCGGTCAGGACGCGCTGGGTCATGGTGTGTGCGGAGATGTCGGTGAGCAGCCAGGGCAAGAGGCCCTCGCAAGGTCTTGAGCGCTTATTGTCACTGCAAGCTAGCATCGGGGTTCGTGTCGCCACAGCCGCCCCTGTCTTGTCCGGGGGTCGAATGCCTGTCTCTCATGACTTCGCTGATGCTGATCGGATCCGGGTTGAACGCGATGCTGGGCATCGCGTTGCTGCTGCTGTGGCAGCAAGACCCGCGTTTCGTGCATGTGCGGCTCTGGGGCTACAGCTGGATTCTGCTGTCCACCGGCCTGACCCTGGGCATCGCCCTGGCGCCCGAACAATCGCTGACCTGGCGCGACGATCTGCAGGCCCTGGCCGCCTCCTGCAGCATCATGGGCTCGCTGATGTTGCTGGTAGCGGGCGCCCGGGTCTACCGCAGCCTCAGCTGGCCGCGCAAGTTCTGGCTGCCGGCCTTTGTGCTGATGATGGTCAGCGTGGCCTCGCTGGCGCGCGTGGACCATCGCTATGCCGTGCTGCTGGCGACGGTCTATCTGGTGGCCGGTTCCTGGGCCTGCGCCTGGTGGATGGGCCACGGCGGCAATGCCGGCGAGCGCTTTGTGGCGCTCTGCTTCGTGGCCGTGGGCCTGGTTCATGGCAGCAGCCCCATGCTGCATCCGCTGGGCCGCTCGACCATCACCCACACCCTGGGCCTGTTCGTGCAGACCACCTTGTCCCTGGGCCTGATCCTGCTGTCGGTGGCCCGCGCCCATGCCGAGACGCGACGCCAGAACGAGCGCTTCACCCAGCTGACCCAGCATTCCCTGCAAGGCCTGGTGGTGCTGCAGGACCACCGCGCCGTCTATGCCAACCCGGCGGCCATGAGCATGTTCGGCTACCAGCCGGGCGAGGCGGCGGTGCTGCTGCAGCGGCCGGTGGAGGTGCTGTCCGAGCTGGTGCCCATGGAGCAGCAGGCCAGCGCCCGCGAGCGCCATGCCCGGGTGCTGGCCGACCCGCAGGCCCGCATCGAGTGGGAGGCCACCCGGCTGACCCGCGAGGGCCAGCTCATCCATGTGCGTGGCCTGTCCAGCCACCTGGAGTGGGACGGCGCGCCGGCCGAGCTGCTGGTGATGGTCGATGACAGCTCGCGCCAGCGCGCCGTCGATGCCCTGCGCCGCCAGGCCCTGCACGACGAGCTGACCGACCTCCCCAACCGCAACTTCGCCGTCGCCCGCTTGCGCGAGCTGACGCGCACCGGCGGTACGCCCTTTGCGCTGATCTCGGCCGATGTCGACCGCTTTCAGCTGATCAACGAAAGCCTGGGCCATGCCGTCGGCGACGCCCTGCTGCACGCGGTGGCGCGCCGCCTGTGCCGCCAGCTGCCGGTGCAGGCCATGCTGATGCGTCTGGGCGAGGACCAGTTCCTGGTGCTGCTGGAGGAGGTGGCCGAGCGCCGCGAGGTGCAGCCGGTGCTGGACCAGATCCTGCAGCTGCTGGAGCAGCCCTTCGAGGTGGACGGTGAGGCCTTGTTCGTGCACCTGTCCATGGGCGTGGCGCGCTTCCCCGAGGACGGCGAGGATGTGGACAGCCTGCTGCGCGCTGCCGATTCGGCCATGCACCGCGCCAAGCAGCGCGCGGGCAGCGCCTGCGAGTTCTTCGAGCCGCGCATGAATGTGCGTTCGCGGGCGCGGCTGGAGGCCGAGCAATCGCTGGGCCGGGCCATCGTCGAGCGCGAGTTCCTGCTCGAGTACCAGCCCAAGTTCCGCGCCGACAGCCGCAAGCTCTGCGGCTTCGAAGCCCTGGTGCGCTGGGAGCGCCCAGGCCTGGGCCGGGTCAGCCCGGCCGATTTCGTGCCCGCTGCCGAGCGCACCGGCCAGATCAGCGCCCTGGGCCAGCTCATCATCGACACCGCCACCCAGCAGCTGCGCGACTGGCTGGACCGCTGGGGCTTGCTGGTGCCGGTGGCCGTCAATGTCTCGCCCCTGCAGTTCGACGACATCGGCTTTGCCGACCGCCTGCTGGCTCGCCTGGACGAGCTGGGCCTGCCGCACCAGAGCCTGGAGATCGAGATCACCGAAACCGCTGCCATCGGCCACCTGGGCCGCGTGCTGCCCCAGCTGCAGCGCCTGCGCAAGGCCGGCGTGCTCTGCAGCATGGACGACTTCGGCACCGGCCAAAGCTCGCTGACCATGCTGCGCCAGCTGCCCATCAGCACCATGAAACTGGACCGCAGCATGATCGACCCCCTGCCCGAGCCCCAGGCCAGCGCCATCGTCAAAGCCACTTGCGCGCTGGGCCGCTCGCTGCGCCTGGAGGTGGTGGCTGAGGGGGTGGAAAACGAGCAGCAGGCCCAGGCCGCCCGCGAGCTCGGTTGCACGCAGCTGCAGGGTTATCACCTCAGCCGGCCGCTCGGGGCCGTGGCGGCGGGCGAGCTGCTGGGGCGCAGCTTGGGCTGAAGGAAGGGGCTGCCCGGCAGCCCGGTTGCCGAGCCGGTGCTTGTGCCGCCGTTCTCGGTGCCCGCGCCGCTCAAGCCTGCGTCGACTTGAGGGCCGATGCCCTGTGGTCGCCACGGCGCTGGCGCGCCAGCAGGGCCAGCATCAGCAGGCCGGCCAGCAGCATGGCCGAACTCGCGGCCTCGGGCACGGGGGTGAGCAGGTAGCCCAGGCCGTTCTGGTCGCTGACCAGGAGTTGGCCGGCGTCGTTCAGGCCCCAGACATCGTTCAGGTACAGGCCTTCGCCCACGCTGACCAGGCTGTTCAGGTCCACCATGCCCTGGCCGTTGGCGCCGGTGATGAAAGCATGGCCCGCGAGGTAGGAGTTGCCATCGGTGCCGTTGAACAGATTGCCGGCCACCATGCCGAGGTTGTTGATGACGCTGGCCTGGCTGTGCACCCAGCCCAGGGTGCCGAGGTCGCT
>JAIXSD010000778.1 GCA_027484885.1 Rubrivivax sp. | reverse complement strand
TGGCGCTTGGCGATGTCGCGCACCAGGGCAATGATCTCGTCCACCTGCGCCTGCGGGTAGGGCGGGTAGACGCGGCCCAGCTCCGTGTCCTTGTAGCCGGGGTTGACGATCTCGATGCCGATGGACGCCGAATTCAGATTGCTGTGCCCCGCCCAGAAGCTCGCCCCCGCATGCCAGGCCCGCCGGTTCTCATCCACCAGCTGGTAAATCGCCGCCGGCTCGTCCCGCACCAGGTAATGCGCGCTCACCTGCCCGCCCGTGGCCAGCACCTTCAGCGACTTCTCCCAATCCAGCGCCGTGTAATGCAAGACGATGAACAGCGCCCGGCTGTCCTGCGCCACGGAGGTGTAGCTGCGGTCGATCTTGGGGCCGGCGGGTTCCGTTGGGGTGGAGGTGGTGGTCGTCGCGCAGGCGCTGAGGAGCAGGGCGAGGGCGGCGGTGGGGATGATCGAGAGCGGGCGGGGGGGCGTCATGGGCGGAGCCTGGGGCGGGTGCGTCAGGGCGCCATTGTTGCCGAAGCGGGGCCAAACGCCTTTGTCCGAGGCACCCATGCACGGTCATCATTAATGGACGGCCGAGTACGGAACGAGGCCTTGAAATTTAAGGCCTGATCCTCGGGCTTGCGTGAGCCTCAGGCTTGCCGGTGTGGCCGTCTTGCCGGGCTCATGCGTTAAGTGACCCTCATGCCTTACGGAAGGATGAAGTGCTGAAGCTTGGTGGGTGATCCGCCGTAGTTATCCATTTTTCCGGTCGCAAGTTTTGTGAATTTGGCGGCGTCAATGTCTGCGACCAATTGGGTCTCAAATGCAGACAGGCCACCTTGAACTCTGCGAACATCTCGCTCTAGAAACTTCGCAAGCGGAAGTTCATCTCCGCTCTTAAACTTCTTCAGCTTGGGCTCCAGAAGTTCCAGGAACTTTTCGTATTCTGATACTACTGTGTCAAGCGCCTTGTCTGCTTCGGCTCCTAATATGTAAACGGACACAATTAGATGGTCGATGATCTTCAGTGCTGCAGCGATTTGCTTCTTGGTCGGCTTGGTGATTTCGTGAGCGGCATCATTCCCAAGAAAGCGAATCGCATGAAGTCGCTCTGAATCTTTCTGGGATATCAGCCCCTGAGTAGCAAGCTTGGAAATCCTTGTCTCGAGGGTTCGGCCGGTTATGTGTTGCTCGTTACAGATCGCCTCGATGGTTCCTCGCAATCCCATGCCGGCGAGTATCCCGGCACCTTCGCGTATAGCGGTGAGGGTCTCCTCGTAAACTGTACTTACTAACTCAGGAACGCGATGGATGCCATCCAGTTCGCGATGACTCAACAAAACCTTTGGGTATGTCTCGACTTCTTGTGGTACATCCCATTCATCGTCAGAGATAGGGAAGGCTTGTTCATAATCGTGGTGGTGGTACCTAAATGAGACTTTCCCGCAGCCTCGGCATTCCACAACCATGTACTGCGCGAGAAAGCTGTAGTCTTCGTCGCCCTTGATCTCGTGAATGCAACGCACTTCGTGTTTCGTACCCTGTTGGCACGAAGCACATTGTGATCGAACAATATCTTGTTTTGAAGTCGAAGACATAAGTAGGTCGTGTGAGATGCTAAGACGAGTGATTTTTAAAGAGTCAAGCTCGCCGCAATGTGCGCCGCATGGCCCGCGAGTAGGTCCGTCATTTTGGTGTTTTGGCCTCTGCGAGTGAATTGAGTTGGCTGGAAGGTATTCTCTGTGCCTGAGGACGATTGTGTCGCTTGTTTGGCATGCTATCAAATCCTCGGCTACGTATGCCCTAGCAAAGGCGCGCCCGGCACACAAATAAAGGACTACCCATCATTTAGGCCTTTAGGGTCGGTGGCTAAGAGGCAGTGGATGGCTGGATGATCAGGGAAGCTTGATATTTAAGGATTGATCCCGAAGTTTCCATGAAAAGTATTTTTAGACGGGCTAGACCGAATTCTACCTTGTGCAAATTAATCCAAGGCTAAGGGTGCTTCACGGCAGACTGCCAATAGTGCATTGACGCGTTTTAACCGCATGGACCGCTCCTTCGTTCGCGAGTTCATGCTCTTTTTGTATTCGTCGCGTGTTGGATCAGGCGCGGTGTCTCTCAAGGAGGCGTAAAAGCCATGAATTTGATCCCTGTATTCGAAGGCGGTTTTATTTCTTGAATGCAACACAAGTGAAAGGCCCCAAAGACCATATAGGTGGGAAATGCCGCTTATCCTTAACCCAGAATAGTCGAGTTTGAGGCGTTCAAGGTCTTTGCAAATCTTGCCAGTCGCTTCAAGTGTGCTTGAAAAGTCGTCGTTTTTGTGGACTTCATACAGCTTGTCAAGTATCTCTTGGTTCGAGCCGATGATTTGAGTCTTCAACGTGGATAGTAGACATTCTGAACAAAACTCCTTGTCCTCCATTCGATTTAAGTCAGTCACTTTCAATCGCTCTTGCATGTAGGGGGTGCTCCCCAGAATATCAACGGCCTTAAGGAGTTCGGTAGAGTGATACTGGGCATTTCTGAGTTCCTGCCCTTTTAGAGGTTCGCCGTTTCTGTTTAGGCGGTCAAAAACATCTTCGATTAATCCGATGTCTGTTGGATCAATGTATTCGATTGGCAGGTCGTACTTCCAAAACGCTGATCTAAAATCGGCGAGCGCTTCGCTGGAACTCAAGTCCCGAAAGTACGCACCGTCAAGAGCTCCTGGTTCTTCTGCGGGTCCATACTCGTTAGCGGCAGGTATTTCGTTGTTGATGAATCTTGCTATTGCTGTAAGTCGCTGCTTGCCATCGATCACATCAAAGCTCGTCTTTCCCGTATCAGGGTCTATTTTTCGGTGAAGAAAAATAGCTGGGATGGGAAAATTCCTGAGAATGCTGTCTATGAAGTAACTTTGCTTCTCATCGGTCCATACTGATCGACGCTGGTATGGGGGGGCATAGTTATACTTTTCTAGCTGATTTTGTTCGTGAAAACCAGCAATTGAGATGGTAGTTGGGTTTCTCTGAAGCTTCTTTATCATTGCAAGATCATCCTCTTCAACTGTCTAGCGTTGCTGTAGGAGTGATAGGACCGAAACAAGCTGCAGCACACAGCTTCAAAGTTCGGATTGGGATTTGGGTTTATAGAAATAACCCGAGCTTTACGTGGCACGCAGCCAAGCAGTAAGTCAATCTCTCTTCTATCAACATGCCAGTAGCTCAACCCATAGAGAATGACTACATCATTGTCCTGCAATGAGGCTGCGGCTTGGATCGCTTGATCCCAAATTTGGCGAATCCAGCGATGCTTGTATCGTTCGGAGTCTCCGGCTGGAGGCAATATCCCGACCATTGGAAAGTGGCCGTCGAGGTCCTCATATCGAACTTCTAACTCGCGAATTCCGCCTTCTGTAAACCTCGTTCCGCCGCTATAGTTAATAGAAAATGCGGATCGGTCAATCGGGCGTTTGCCACAAAATGTGATTGAGCCGTGTGGCTTGTGAATCCTGACCTTGCTACCTTGTACATCTTCGAGCAGTGGAATGGAAAACTGTGC
This sequence comes from Rubrivivax sp., assembly GCA_027484885.1. GTDB lineage: Bacteria > Pseudomonadota > Gammaproteobacteria > Burkholderiales > Burkholderiaceae_C > Paucibacter_A. The sequence goes on along the minus strand of JAIXSD010000778.1, from coordinate 2,713 downwards.
TCCTTTGGTCTGGAGTGCACGCTCAAGAATGGCGTCGTAGTTGAAACTGACCACATCAATGTCAGTAACCGAGGCACTTGCAATTGCTTCTAGTAGCCAGTCCAAGGGCTCGTAGACTCTTTCGTCGGCAAAGAATTGGCTCTGGCGCAGAAGATTGTCGTAATGTACGAATAGATAGCGCAGGTACGCTACTAGTTCTTTGTAGGCGCGAATGTAGATGCCGTCATCGAGAGATGCGGGATCTGCGAGGCAACACGCGTTTACGGCGGTAATGGTTTGCTCAATAACCTCGTATGTGGCCTTTGCCGAGATGGTTTGACGTGCGCCCAGTGCCCAGAGGTTTGGGCAATGCTCATAGCTTAAGAACCCAGGCTTCCCAGTCGCAGGCCAGCTGACATCTCCGCCAGATGCAAAGAGATTCACCAAGTCCACGCTCTCCACTGCGCGGTTCTTGAGCATCGAAATCGACATGCCATTGCCGGCTATGACTAAAAGCTTCATGTTCTGTGAGTGACCTGCAAAGTGACGCCGGGAGTTGAGATTTGTTGGCTGCCAAGGAGCGTGTTGATGCGACTCAACACGGTTGTTTTCGAAATAACGGACTAGGCGCAACTCCAGGCAAGTGCCTAGCGGGCCACGCTCTTCGCTGCAGGATTGAGATTTCGTACCGCCTGAAATACACGACAAGAGCCGGGCTGTTGCCAATGCGCGAGCCGGTTCGTTCAGCGCCAAAATGCCAGTTGATTGTTTGCTATGTTGCCATCAAATCAAGACGTTATTTCTACTATGCGAGCGATGCGAGCAAGGATGCGCAGGGCAGAGAGGGTCTCACGCCCGATAGGGTCCGCCGCGAGGGTCAGGCTTATATTTGAAGTCCCATGCCGTTTGCCCTTGCGTTCGCGAGCTGGCGCTGTCTCCTCGCTACAGTCGCCCCACCATGTGCAATCTCTACAACGTCAGCCCCAAGGAAGAGGTCGAGCGGCATTTCCGGGTGGTGGTGAAAGCTGGCGGGGCGGGTGAAGAGGCCTACCCGCAGGCGCCGGTGGGGCCGTTCGGGCGCGGCCTGTTCATCCGGGCAGGCAGTGCCGCCGCTGAAGCCCGGGAGGCCGTGATCGGCCAATGGGGCATGGTGCCGCCGCGCTCCAAGCAGCCACGCCCGGCGGGGCGGGCGATTCTGACGAACAACGCGCGGATTGAATCGGTGGCCGAGCGGCCCACGTACCGCGATGCCTGGCTCAGCGGCCGGCGCTGTTTGATCCCGGCGCAGAGCTACCAGGAGCCCAACTGGGAGACTGGCCGCAACATCTGGTGGCCGCTGCGCCGCGCCGATGGCCTGCCCTGGGCGCTGGCCGGCATCTGGTCCGAGTGGCAGCACCCCGAGACGGGCGAGTTGATCCCCAACTACTCGATGCTGACGCTCAATTGCGACGCACACCCGCTGCTCAAGCGCCTGCACAAGCCCGACCCGGCCCTGCCGCCGGACGCGCAGGACAAGCGCGCCGTGATGCCCATCCGGCCCGAGGACTGGCAGGCCTGGTTGCGCGGCTCGGTCAGCGAGGCGCAGACCCTGCTGGCGGCCGAGCGCCTGCCGGCGCCGGAGGAGTTCGACCCGGGCCCGGCCGAGCAGACGGATGCGCTGCTCGCTCGTTTGCGCAAGGGCCCGCCGCAGGGCAGCTTGTTCTGAGCAGGAGAAGGCTCAGGCCTCGTCCGCCCCCTCATCCTTGAGCCAGCCAATGCGCCCCTGGCCCGACTCCTGCAGCCGCGCCAGCAGTGGCGCCACGGCAGGAAGGGGCAAGGCAAAGCGGAACTCGACCTGGCTGCCATGCTGCACGCCCAGCAGCTCGGCGCCAGCGCCTTCGATCTCGCGGCGCAGCAGGCCCTCAAACGCATAGGGCACGGTGCAGCGCAGGGTGTGCAGGGCGACGCGCGGCACTTTTTCGGCCTGCAGCAGGGCCTGGGCCACGCTGTCGGTGTAGGCGCGCACCAGGCCGCCGGCGCCGAGCTTGGTGCCACCCCAGTAGCGCACCACGGTGGCCAGCACGCCCTCCAGATCCTGGTGGCGCATCACCTCCAGCATGGGCCGCCCGGCCGTGCCGCTGGGCTCACCATCGTCCACCGCCGCCGATTGGCCGCCGGCCAGCAGGGCCCAGCACACATGCACCGCGGTGGGGTGCTGCTCGCGAAGTTCCTGCACCCGCGCCAGCGCCGCCTCGCGCCCGCTGCAGGGCTCGACGCAGCCGATGAAGCGGCTCTTCTTGATGATCAGCTCGCTGTGGACGGCCTGGGCGATGGAGAAGCTCGAAGGCGATGAAGACATGGGCGCTATTCTCGCGGCAGGGCTGGGAGGGCCAGGGCGCCGCGCTGGCGGCGAGCGCGGCCGCCGCCAAGAACTTTTTTTGCAGCCGCTTGAATCCAAACGCCCACCCCCACGCATCCAAGCCTGCGTCCCGATCAGTTTTCTGCGACTCGATCGGCCCGCCACGCCACTCACCCTGTTTCAGGAGCCGCGCTCATGGATTTCATCGACCTGCGTCACATCGTCCCTTTTCTGGTGCCCATCGTGGCGCTGATGATTCCCATCGTGGCCATCGTCCTGGGCATCCAGGCCAAGATGCGGCGCGAGCAGCTGCTGCATGAGACCCTGCGCCAGCTGGCCGACAAGGGGCAACCTTTGCCGCCGGAGCTGATGGCCCAGCTGACCGGTGAACCGGTG
>JAIXSD010000072.1 GCA_027484885.1 Rubrivivax sp. | reverse complement strand
TTGACCGCCGCCAGCGCGGCCGCCACATGGGGCACATAGGCGGGGCTGTTGGTGCGGCCGCGGTAGGGCACGGGGGCGAGATAGGGGCTGTCGGTCTCGATCAGCAGGCGCTCGATCGGCAGGACCTTGGCCATATCGCGCAGGTCTTGCGCGTTCTTGAAGCTCAGGATGCCCGAGAAGGAAATGTAGTAACCGCGCTCCACGGCGGCCTGAGCCACTTCGAGACTTTCGGTGAAGCAGTGAAACACGCCGCCGGCCTGCTCACCGCCCTCCTCGTCCAGCACGCGCAAGGTGTCGGCCGCGCTGCTGCGGGTATGGATCACCAGGGGCTTGCCCACCTGGCGGGCGGCGCGGATGTGGGTGCGAAAGCGCTCGCGCTGCCACTCCATGTCCTGCTCGATGCTGCGGCCGTTGAGGCGGTAGTAGTCCAGCCCGGTTTCGCCGATGGCCACCACTTTGGGCGCCTGTGCGCCGGCCACCAGCTCGTCAACGCTGGGCTCGTGCACGTCTTCGTTGTCCGGGTGCACACCCACCGTGGCCCAGAGCACTTGATGCTCGGCCGCCAGCGCCGCCACCTTGGGGAACTCCTCCATGGTGGTGCAGATGCAGATGGCCTGCTCCACCTGGGCCACTGCCATCTCGCCGAGGATCTCGGGCAGGCGAGCGTTCAGCTCAGGAAAGCTCAGGTGGCAGTGGGAGTCGATGAACATGGGGAGAAGAAAGGTACAGCGGAGATGCGGCAGGCAGGCGCGGCGAACAAGGGGCAGGGCCCCGCCGCTCACATGGTTTGCGTGGGCTTGGCGGAGGAGATCTGGGTGCCGAGGATTTCTTCGATGCGCAGCTTGATCAAGCGACTTTTCTCATCGGCAGGAAAGCGCACACCGACACCCTGCGTGCGGCCGCCCGGCGCATTGGCCGGCGTCAGCCAGGCGATCTTGCCGGCCACGGGGTAACGTTGATTGTCCTCGGGCAAGGCCAGCAGCAGGTAGACATCCTCACCGAGGCGGTACTCGCGGGTGGTCGGCACGAACAGGCCGCCGTCGAGGAACTGCGGCATGTAAGCCGCATACAGCGCGCCTTTCTCGCGGAACACCAGCTGGATCACGCTGGGGCGCGGGCCGGCGCTGGCCGCAGCCGGCGCAGCAGCTGCAGCGCCCAACGAGGTGGTCAGGCCGCCCAGGGCGGGTTTGGCTGAGGAATTGTCCATGGCGCGAGTGTAGCGAAGGCCTGTGCGGGCGATGCGGACTCAGGCGCGTCGCGCCGTGCCGCTGCGCGAGGCCGCTTGCAGCGCCTGCTGGCCCTGGGCAAACAGCGATTCCATCAACAGGCCGGCATTGAGCGGATGCTCGGCATGGCGGGCCGCGCGGCGCAGCACCGCCTCCCATTCATGCAAAGGACCGGCCAGCTTGGGGCTGGGCAGGGATTCGGCCGGGAAGTAGCTCGGCGCGGCACCGTGGGCCCGGCGCAGCAGGTCGTGGCAGAGCCGCTGCAGCGCATCGATAGCGCGCGGCTGCGACCAGTCCGCCAGGGCGGCGGCCTCACCGCGGGCCAGGCGCTGCGGCAGCTGGGTCCAGGCCTGGGCGCGCAGGCCGGCCTCGAACCAATCGCGCGCTTCCTGCGGCCGGCCGCCGGCGGCCGCCAGCAGCACCTCGGGCGACTCCACGCCCTGAGACTTCAGCCATTGCAGGCAAGGGCCGGCTGGCGGCAGGGCCAGAGGCACCGGCTGGCAGCGGCTGCGGATGGTGGGCAGCAGGCTCTCCGGCGCGCTGCTGGCCAGCACAAAGCGCAGGCTGCCACTGGGTTCCTCCAGGGTCTTGAGCAAGGCATTGGCGGCCACGGTGTTGAGTGCCTCGGCCGGATAGACCACCACCACCTTGGCCCGGCCGCGTGAGCTGGTGCCCTGGGCGAAGGACAGCATCTGGCGCACCGCCTCGATCTTGATCTCGCGGCTGGGCTTGGTCTTGCTGGCCTTGGGCTCGCCATCGCGGCCGGTCTCGGCCTCGCCGCCCCAGCCCAGCTGCTCGCGCAAGGCATCGGGCAGCAGCAGCATGAAGTCGGGGTGGGTGTGCGAATGCAGCAGCTTGCAACTGGCGCAGTGGCCGCAGGCAAAGCCACCGTCCAGCGGCGCTTCACACAGCCAGGCCTGGGCCAGCAGCAAAGCCAGGTCGAGCTGGCCCACACCGGCCGGCCCTTGCACCAGCAGCGCGTGCGAGCGCGCCGTGGCCAGGGCCTGGCGCAGCGGCTCGGCCAGCCAGGGCAGCGGCTGGCTACCCGCCTCGCCGGCGGCGTTCAGCACCTCGCTCACCATCCCCGGGACTCCAGCAGCCGGTGGATCTGAGCGGCCACCTCGGGCACCGAGAGGCTGGCGTCGATGCGCGCAAAACGCTGCGGCGCACGGGCAGCGCGGGCGGCATAGCCGGCGCGCACGCGAGTGAAGAAGTCCAGATCCTGCTGCTCGAAGCGGTCGGCCTCGCGCGCGGCGGCGCGGCGCTGGGCGGCGATGGCCGGGTCCAGGTCGAACCACAGGGTCAGGTCGGGCTGGCGAGTGCCTTGCACCCACTGTTCCAGCGTCTCCAGCACGGCGAGGTCCATGCCACGCCCCCCGCCCTGGTAGGCAAAGCTGGCATCGGTGAAGCGGTCGCAGAGCACAGTCTTGCCGGCGGCCAGGGCAGGCTCGATGACGCGCTGCAAATGGTCACGCCGGCCGGCAAAAACCAGCAGGGCTTCGGTCAGGCTGTCCATGCCGCGGTGCAGGATCAGCTCGCGCAGGCTCTCGGCCAGCTCGGTGCCGCCGGGCTCGCGGGTGTGCACCAGCTCGGCGCCACGCTGGCGCAGGCGCTCGCCCAGGGCCTCGATATGGGTGGACTTGCCGGCGCCATCGATGCCTTCAAAGCTGATGAAACGGGCAGTGGTGGGTGCGACAGGGCTCACGGGCGGGAACTTCTCTTTCTCTGTCGGGGCGGCTGGGAGATCAGCGCCCGCGCTGGTATTTGTTGACCGCCCGATTATGCGCGGCCAGGTCTTCGCTGAATTCGCTGCTGCCATCGCCTCGGGCGACGAAATACAGCACGCGGCTGGGTGCCGGATGCAAAGCGGCTTGCAGCGAAGCGACACCCGGCATGGCGATGGGCGTGGGCGGCAGGCCGCCACGGGTGTAGGTGTTGAAAGGCGTGTCGGTCTGCAGATCGCGCTTGCGCAGATTGCCGTCGAACCTCTCACCCAGGCCGTAAATGACGGTGGGGTCGGTCTGCAGCGGCATGCCGATGCGCAGCCGGTTGATGAAGACGGCGGCCACCAGCTGGCGGTCCGCCGGCGCGCCGGTTTCCTTCTCGACGATGGAGGCCAGGATCAGCGCTTCTTCCGGCGATTTGAGTGGCAGGCCTTCGCTGCGGCCGGCCCAGGCGCTGTCCAGGCGGAGCTGCATGGCGGCATGGGCGCGCTTGAGCACGGTCAGGTCGCTGACGCCGCGGCTGTAGGCATAGGTGTCGGGGAAAAAGCGGCCTTCGGCGGCCTGGCCCGGCACGCCCAGGGCAGCCATCAACTCGGCCTCGGTCCAGCCGGCGGTCTGTTGCTTGAGCGCCGGCGCGCGGGCCAGGGCGGCGCGCAGCTGCCGCAGATTCCAGCCTTCGATCAAGCGCAGCTGCTCCAGCACCTCGTCGCCACGCACCATCTTGGCCAGCAGCTCGCGCGGTGTGGCGCCCTGGTGGATTTCATAGCTGCCGGCGCGAATCTGGCGGGCTTGGCCGGACCAGCGGAACCATTGGTAGAGCAGGCGCGGGTCTTCAGCCACACCGGCCTGCGCCCAGGCCTGGGCCACTTCGCGCGGCGAGCTGCCCGCCTCGATGGACAGCTCCACCGTCGGGCTGCGCAGCTGCATGGGCGCTTGCAGCCACCACCAGGCGGCGCCGGCCCCAGCCCCGGCCAGCAGCAGGGCCAGCACCAGCAGGCCGATCAG
>JAIXSD010000464.1 GCA_027484885.1 Rubrivivax sp. | reverse complement strand
GAAGGGATCGATCTGCTGGGTGCCGCCACCACAAGCCGACAAGACACCGGCAGCGGCCAGGGCCAGCATCGCCACCCAGCGACGAGTTTGGCGAATCTCTTGACCTGCGCCCGGTTTGCAACTCTTCATGAACACTCCAACCATTAAAAGCTCAGCGGGTCGGCACCCCATGGCACCCGGCTCCGCGCTCCATCGTCAATTCAACAAGCCATCCAGCGCGCGCTACACACCGACAAAGGCGGCGGCGGCGCGGCTCAGGCGATCCCTGACCCCGTCCCAGCTCGCGTCCCGTGGCGGCAACTCGATCCAGATTTCGGCCGCGCCGGCTGCATCCAGCTCGCGCAAGACCGCAAACAACTCATGCGCCGCGGCGCGTGCCTCGGCCGGCATGCGCCGGCTCAGCATGCCCTGCGGCGGCTCGACCGATCGCGAATATACCGCCAGCCCCCCGGCCAGTCGGCCGCCCGAGCCGCTTTCGGCCAGGGCCTGACGCAAGGCTTCGGCGTCGTACAGGCGCACGACCGCGCGGGGTGCGTAATGCGCAACCAGGGTGCCCGAGGCGCGCGGCGCCTGCGCATCCGGCGCGCGCAGCGGCTCGCCCGCGGCGGCCGCGATTTCTTCCGGCGTCAGCACGCCGGGGCGCAGCAGCACCGGGTGGGCACGGCTGCAATCGACGATGCTGGATTCGATGCCGACCTCGCAATCGCCACCATCCAGCACCCACAGACCCGGCTCGAATTCATCGACCACATGCCGAGCCTGGGTCGGGCTGACCCGGCCGAAACGGTTGGCGCTGGGCGCAGCGACACCGGCCACGCCCAAGGCGCGGGCGGCCCGCAGCAAATCGCGCGCAACCGGGTGGGCCGGGCAGCGCAGGCCAATCGTGTCTTGCCCGCCGGCCGCGGCCGCACCCACGCCAGGCTTGCGCGGCACGATCACGGTCAAGGGCCCCGGCCAGAAGGCGGCCATCAAGCGGCGCGCCACCGGCGGCAACTCGGCCGCGAACAACTCAGCATCGGCCGCATCGGCGACATGGACGATCAGCGGATGATCGGCCGGCCGGCCCTTGGCCGCAAAAATCTGGGCCACGGCCGCGTCGTCATCGGCGCGCGCACCGAGGCCGTAGACCGTCTCGGTCGGCAGCGCCAGCAACTCGCCAGCCGCCAGGCGGGCGGCCGCTGCGGCGATGGCCTCGGGCTGGCGGGCGTCGAGCAGCATGGCGGCCTCGCTCACCAGTCCTGGGGCAGGCCCAGCAGGCCTGCGGCTTCGCGCGCCAGGCGCTCGGCCTCGGCCGCGGTGGCGGCCGTGATGTTGAGGTGGCCCATCTTGCGGCCCGGGCGCGCGCTGGTCTTGCCGTAGAGGTGCAGATGGGTGCCGGGCAGGGCCAGCACCGCATCCCAGGCGGGCGTGCGCTCTGCGCCTGAAGCATCAAACCACAAGTCGCCGAGCAGGTTGAGCATCACCGTCGGCGAATGCAGGCGCGGCGCTCGCAGCGGCAGGCGGGCCATGGCGCGCACCTGCAGGTCGAACTGCGAGACATCGCAGGCATTCATCGTGTAGTGGCCCGAGTTGTGCGGGCGCGGCGCCATCTCATTCACAACCAGGGAGCCGTCCTGCAGCACGAAGAACTCGACGCAGAGCACGCCGACATAGCCCATCTCGCTGGCGATGCGGGCGGCCGAGGCCAGAGCTTGCGCTTGCAAAGCCTCGCTGACCGCAGGCGCCGGAACCTGGGTGACGGCGAGAATGCCGTCGCGGTGCAGGTTCTGCTGCACCGGGAACTGCACCACCGTGCCATCGGCGCCGCGGGCGCTCAGCACCGAGAGCTCTAGCGCCAGCGGCAGCATCTGCTCCAGCACGCAAGGCACGTGCTTGAGCTCGTCCCAGCCGGCTTGCAGCTCGGCACGGCTGCGCACGCGGATCTGACCCTTGCCGTCGTAACCCATGCGGCTGGTCTTGAGGATGCCGGGCAGCAGGCTGTCGGCCACCGCAGCCAGATCGGCCGCGCTCTCGATCACCGCGTAGGGCGCGCAGGCGACACCGCTGGCGCCGAAATGCGCCTTCTCGGCGGCACGGTCCTGGCAGTAGGCCACGGCAGCACCGGCCGGCGCCACAAAGCGGCGCTCGGCCAGGCGTGCCAGCGCCTGGGCCGGCACGTTCTCGAATTCGGTGGTGATGGCATCGGCCGCATCGGCCAGACGGGCCAGACCGGCCTCGTCAAGGTAGCCCGCGTGGATATGTTCGTGGGCGACCAGCCCGGCCGGGCTGTCGGCATCCGGGTCCAGCACCACGGTGCGATAACCGAGGCTTTGTGCGGCATGGACGAACATGCGGCCCAGCTGGCCGCCGCCCATCACGCCCAGCGTCGCTTCGCCAGGCAGCAAAGGTTTCAGCGCGGCCGCCGGCATCAGACCAGATCCTTGCTCATGGCCCGGGCCACCTCGGTCTGGCGGGCGCGGAAAGCCTCCAGCTGGGCGCGCAGGGCGGGGTTCTGATTGGCCAACATGGCCACGGCGAACAGGGCGGCATTGCCGGCTCCGGCCGTGCCGATGGCAAAGGTGGCGACCGGGATGCCCTTGGGCATCTGGACGATGGAGTGCAGGGAATCAACGCCTTGCAGATGGCGGCTGGCCACCGGCACGCCGAGCACTGGCACGGGCGTCTTGGCCGCCAGCATGCCCGGCAGGTGGGCGGCGCCACCGGCACCGGCAATGATGGCTTGCAGGCCGCGGCCCGCGGCGCTCTCAGCGTAGGCAAACATATCGTCCGGCATGCGGTGCGCGGACACGACCTTGGCCTCGAAGGGAATGCCGAACTCGGTGAGAATGTCGGCAGCGTGCTTCATGGTGTCCCAGTCGCTGCTGGAACCCATCACCACGCCAACCAGGGGTGCTGTGCTCGCTGACTGTTGCTGATGATGTTGAGAATCCGGCACGACGCGCTCCAGGGCTTGGGAAACCTTGAATTGTAGGCGGCCGCAGCCATCTGACCGCTGGCGACCGGCTTTGCACGCGCCGCCCTCCCCCGACTCCGCAGGCCCGAGGCCCGCGCCACATCGAGACCGACACGCCACCATGATCGACATCACCCTCCAGAATTTTGAAGCCGAACTGATCCAGGGCTCGATGCAGCAGCCGGTGCTGCTGGACATCTGGGCACCCTGGTGCGGCCCCTGCAAAAGCCTGGGCCCGGTGCTGGAAAAACTCGAAGTGGCCTATGCCGGCCGCTTCAAGCTGGCCAAGCTGAACAGCGACGAGGTACCCGAGATCGCCAGCCAGCTGAGCCAGATGTTCGGCGTGCGCAGCATTCCGTTTTGCGTGATGTTCGCCGGTGGCCAGCCGGTGGACGGCTTTGTCGGCGCGATTCCCGAAGCCCAAATCCGCGAATTCCTGGACAAGCATGTGCCCAGCGGCGAGATGCTGGAAGCGCAGGAAGAGGTGGCCGAGGCCGAAGGCCTGATGGCAGAGGGTGATCTGGAATCGGCCCTGGTCAAGCTGCAAGCCGCGGTCGAGACCGACCCGGCCAATGAGCAGGCCCGCTTCGACTACGTGCGCGCCCTGCTAGAGCTGGACCTGCTGAAGGAAGCGCAAGCCGCCTTTGCCCCGGTGGCCGCCAAGGCGGCCGACACGCTGACGCCGCATCCGCGCTTCGCCGCCCTGGGCCTGTGGCTGCAGGCCTGCGAGCGCACGGCCGCCGGCCTGGACATCGGCGCCCTGCAGGCCGCGATTGCCGCCAACAAGCGCGACTTCGAGGCCCGCTACGCCCTGGCCCAGGGCCTGATGGCCAACCAGAGCTTCACCGAAGCCATGGACGAGCTGCTGGAAATCATCATGCGCGACAAGGCCTGGAACGGTGAGCTGGCGCGCAAGACCTATGTGGCCATCCTGGAGCTGCTGAGCAAGCCGGCCCCAAAGCCGGCCGCCAACGAGCCCAAGAGCGCCCTGGAACTGGCCGGCCGTGCCGTCGTGCCGCCCAGCGACCCGCTGATCGACCAGTACCGCCGCAAGCTCAGCATGGCGCTGTTCTGAGCGCCGAGGGCGCCAGGGCTAACAGGGGCAACAGAGGCAAGAGGGGCGCCTTTCAGCGGCGCCCGCTGTCGCCGCTCAGCGTGGCTGCAGGGCCAGCGCCTTGAGGCGCGACGCCAGCTGCGCCTGGTGGGCGGCAAACTCACGCCACTCGCTGGCCGCCAGGCTGGCCTGCTGGGCCGCCACCTCGGCCTGACCGAGGGCCGCATACACCTGAGACAAGCGGCTGTGCGTGGCGGCGCGGTCGTCCACATCGCAGTGCGCATCGAGCTCGAACTCGGACTCGCGTGCCTGCATCAGCGCCCG
>JAIXSD010000438.1 GCA_027484885.1 Rubrivivax sp. | reverse complement strand
TTGCCGTAGAAGCGATCCTGCGTGTCATTGCCCAGGTGCGAGCGGGCTTCCTGCTTGGTCAGGTTGAGCACCGAGGCCGTGAGGCTCAGCGCCTTGCTGACGTTGTAGGCGGCGTTCAGGTCGATCTGGCTGTAGGGGTCTTCGTAGACATTCAGGCCGTTCATCAGGCCACCCACCACCACACCGCGGCGGTTGTAGGACGCGCGCAGCAGGTACTGGTCGTTGCCGTAGAACACCGTCAGATTGCCTTGGTTCTTGGCGCTGCCGACCAGGGGCGACTTGCCGATCACCTTGCCATCGGCCAAGGTGATCTCGGCCTGGTTGGTCTTGTTGTAGGTGTAGTTGAACTGGAAGCCCAGGCCGAAGTCCAGGGTGTGCTGGCCATACAGCTCGATGCCTTGCGAGACGGCATCGCGGCCGCCGGCGCTGGTGGCGTAGTTCTGCACGGTGACGCTGTTGCCGCCCACGTCCATCACCATATCGCGCACCACGGGCACCGAGAAGTTGCTGACGTTCTTGCGGAACACGCCAGCACCCAGCACCGAGCCGCGGTGGAAGTACCACTCCAGCCCCAGGTCGTACTGCGTGGCCTTGTAGGGCTCCAGGCTCTTGTTGCTGCCCTGGCCGAACCAGCCCACCTTGTCGGCGCCACCGATCAGGCGACGGTCATTGACGTACTCCTGGCTGTAGGACTTGAGGCCGCCGGGCGTGGCGATATCGCCATAGCTGGGACGGGCCACCACCTTGGACGCCGCAGCGCGCAGCAGCAGGTTCTTGCTCAGGTCATAGGCCAGGTTGAGGCTGGGCAGCACATCGGTGTAGCTGCGGTCCAGCGAGCTGACCACGAAGGACGAGACATGGCCGGTGGCCGGGTTGCTGTTGCTGTCCGGCAGCTTGGTGAAGCCGCTGACGCAGCCCGAGCCCGCCGGTGCACCGGCCGCCGGCAGGCCGCCGGGCAGGCAGGGCGCGGGGTTGCCATCCGGGCCGTCGAAGAAGTAGTCGTTGTAGTAATCGACCTGGTCGGTCGAATCGGCATGCTGCTTGGTGCGAACGAAACGCAGGCCGATATTGCCGCGCAGGCGATCGGTGCTGATATTGGCTTGCAGGTAGGCGGCCGAAATCTTCTCGCCGACGTTGTAGACGAAGTTGTCTTCCTGGCGGGTCTGCATCGCACCGTAGGTCTTGTTCAGGTGCGCGATGTAGGCCGGGTAGTCAATCGCCGGGAAGGCGCTGGCATTGAGGCCGCCGGCCAGATGGCTGAGCGAGTCGCCGTACAGGAAGGAGGACTGGAATTTGGATGCGGTGGCATCACAGCCGTTCTGGAAGCGCTTGTCGTAGTTGGCCGGGTCGGCGCCCTGGCAGACCCAGTAGTTGTTGCCGGTGCTGCGGCGCGTGCCGCCATCGCGGAACTTGAGGCCGAACTGCAGGGAGTCGAGCCACTCGCTCTCCTGGCGCCAGGTGAAGTCGGCCTGGGCGTACTTCTGCTCGGTGCCGTTCTTGGTCCAGGACGAGGAGGTGGAGCCCAGGTCGATCTCGCCAATGCCCTTCTGCAGATTGGCCATCAGCTCGGGCGCGAAGGTCATGGTCGGTGTGCCGACCAGGCTCCAGGCGCTGGCGGTGTTGCCCATCGTCCAGCTGCCGTTGGCGTTCTGCAGGCGCGGCTTGATGGGCATGGTGAACTGCATGTCCGGCCCGCCCTTGGCCCAGGTGCGGCCCAGCTTGAAGCTGGCGTCGATGCTGTCGCCCTTCCACTCGGCGGCGATGTCGGCGGTTTGCGACAAGGCCTTCTCGCGGTTGTAGCTGCCGGTGATCTGCGGTGTGGGCACGGTGCAATCGTCCGGGCCCCAGCCGCCGGGCTTCTGGCCGCCTGCCGCTGCGGCGGCCTCGCTGCAGTAATAGGTCTTGCCGGGGCGGGCGCTGTACTGCGCGCCAGTGACGATGGTGCCGCTGGGATCAAAAGTCAGGCGGTCCAGCAGGCGGCCACTCGGCCAGTTGCCGTCACCGTCGTAGCGGGCCAGGTTCCACTCGGGCACCTTGAGGATGTTGGTCTGCGAGTTCTGCGACAGGTTGAAGCGGAAGTAATTGCCGGTCAGGGTCAGCCGGTCGATGGGCTTGGCCTGCAGGGTCAGCTGGCCGCCCTGGCGCTCACGCTCTTCGCTCTTCACGTTGAGGTTGACCGAGGTCGGCATCATGAAGTTCTGGTAGTACTTGCCGCTCTGGTCGTAGAAGCCCGACTGGCCCCACCAGTAACTGCTCATGCCCGAGGGCTTGCCGTTGACATCGGTGGCGGGGTTGGTCTTGTAGTTGTCGCCGTACCACTGCCAGTTTTCGGTGCTGGCGCCCATGGTGCGGGTGGTGCGCTTTTGCTGCGTCACACCCACCAGGACGCCGAAGCGCTTGGCCTCGTCATGCCAGGCGTACTGGCCGGAGAACTGGCCATCGGTCTTGTGCGTGGTGTCGGCCCAGGTGCCCTCGGCGGTGAAGAAGCCGCTGCCCGACTTCATGTCCAGCGGGCGGCGGGTGTGCAGGATCACCGTGCCGCCGACGCCGCCTTCATCGAGCCGCGCTTCCGGCGACTTGAACAGCTCGGCGCTGGACAGCATATTGGCCGGCATCAGCATGTAGTTGAAGGAACGGGTCGGGTCGCCGTTGGACTCGGCCGTGGCGATGTAGTTGCCGTT
>JAIXSD010000192.1 GCA_027484885.1 Rubrivivax sp. | reverse complement strand
GCAGGGGGTTGTGGCGGGGCGGAGGCGGCGGGGCCGCCTTTTTGGATTGGCGTTTGTAGACTTTGTCGGGCGTGCCGACCTCATCGTCACGCGAGAGGGAACCCAGCGGAAAACTCATGTCGCCATTGTGGCGCAGGTTTCAGGGCCTGCCGCCCTGCCCGCTCATACGGGCCGCCGCTGGACCCGTTCACACGGGTCGCTGCCACACGGAGCCAAGGGCTCAGCTGGGCAGGCGCTCCTTGATCACCACCGAGCCGTTTTCCAGGGTTTCGATGACGCCACGCTCTTCCAGATCCTTCATGACCCGGCTGACCATCTCGCGCGAAGCGCCCACCACCTTGGCCATGTCCTGGCGAGACACCTTGCCGCGGATGATCTTCAGGCCTTTTTCTTCCTCGGACATGTCGAGCAGGGTGCGCGCCACACGGCCGTAGACATCGAGCAGGGCCAGGGATTCGATCTGGCGGTCGGCATTGCGCAAGCGCGCCACCAGGCCACGCAGGATGGCGTAGGACAAGCTGCTGCTTTCGGGCAGGCAGCGGGCGAACTCATTGCGGCCCAGCACCAGCATGTCGGTCTGCACCTCGGCGCGCACCGTGGCCGAATGCGGCTCGTGGTCGATCAGGCTCATTTCGCCGACGTAATCGCCGGGCTGCAGCACAGCCAGGATGACCTCCCGGCCGCGGGTGTCGGCCGTCAGCACACGGGCGCGGCCGTTCAGCAGGATGAACAAGGCATTGGACTTGGTGCCCTGCTCGACGATCAGCTCGCCGCGCTTGAAGCGCCGCTTGACCACGCTGTCAGCAATCGACTGCGCCTGGTCGGTGGTGAGCAAGGAAAACAAGGGCACCCTGCGGATCAGATCCAGATTGGACAACATCGCCATGAACAGCCTCCTTTGGTTTAAGCCTGAATTTGGCACGCCGTCGCTGTCGTCGTGACATGCCTAGAATGCTCGGGATTGTGCCCACCTGCCCCATATTTCAAACAGGGTTTAGGCGGGGAAAACCGGCCATTACCGTCTGTGCAACAGAGTTGAGCTCTCGGGCACCGCGGCTTCTTCCCTCCCAACGGTCTCGTCAGCGCCCGGCGCTTGCGAAACCGCCCAACCGCCCCATCTGAGTCCCCATGAACGCAAACACCCAACACCACTCGCTGCTGATCCTGGGCTCCGGCCCGGCCGGTTACACCGCTGCCATCTATGCCTCGCGCGCCAATCTGAAGCCCACCTTGCTGACCGGCATGGCCCAAGGCGGCCAGCTGATGACCACCACCGAAGTCGACAACTGGCCGGCCGATGTGATGGGTGTGCAGGGCCCCGAGCTGATGGAGCGCTTCCAGAAGCACGCCGAGCGTTTTCAGACCCAAATCGTGTTCGACCACATCAACGCGGTCGATTTTTCCAAGCGCCCCTTTACCCTCAAGGGCGACAGCGCCACCTACACCTGCGACGCCCTGATCATTGCCACCGGCGCTTCGGCCAAGTACCTGGGCCTGCCCTCGGAAGAAGCCTTTGCCGGCCGCGGCGTGAGCGCCTGCGCCACCTGTGACGGCTTCTTCTACCGCGGCCAGGAAGTCTGCGTGGTCGGCGGCGGCAACACCGCCGTCGAAGAGGCGCTGTACCTGAGCAATATCGCCAGCAAGGTCCATGTGATCCACCGCCGCGACAAGTTCCGCGCCGAGCCCATCCTGATCGACAAGCTGATGGCCAAGGCCGAGTCCGGCAACGTGGTGCTGCACCTCTGGAACACCCTGGACGAAGTGCTGGGTGACCAGAGCGGCGTGACCGGCGTGCGCATCAAGAGCACCCAGGACGGCGGCACGCAAGACCTGGCCCTGCAAGGCTGCTTCATCGCCATCGGCCACCAACCCAACACCGAGATCTTCAAGGATCAGCTGGAGATGAAGGACGGCTACATCGTCACCCGCAGCGGCCTGAATGGCTTTGCCACCATGACCAGCGTGCCCGGCGTGTTCGCTGCCGGTGATGTTCAGGATCACATCTACCGTCAGGCCATCACCAGCGCCGGCACCGGCTGCATGGCAGCGCTGGATGCCCAGCGCTTCCTGGAGCAAGAGCGCGGCTGATCGAGGCCCTGTCACACACGACGGCTCGCCCACACGGCATCGCAGCACCCCCTGCGATGCCGGGCATCGCGATACAAGGCACGCCCAACCTGGCGTGCCTTTTCGTTTTCGGCTATACTCTTAGGCTTGCTTGCTGGATGGACCGCGCCCAGACAAGTGCCGCCGAGGTGAACACCCGGTGGGCTTGAACAGGTTTGGCAGGCATATCGCGGTCATGTGGCCGTCTCGAATTTGCAGATGCGAGCTGCTGAGTCAACTCAGCAGCCATCTCAGCAGAGACGGCTGGTCAAGAAAATCAAACCGGAGAAGCGTCATGGCACGCGTCTGTCAAGTCACGGGCAAGAAGCCCATGGTGGGAAACAATGTTTCTCACGCCAACAACAAAACGAAGCGTCGCTTCCTGCCGAATCTGCAGTACCGCCGTTTCTTCCTGGAAACCGAGAACCGCTGGGTTCGTCTGCGTATCAGCAATGCTGCTCTGCGTTTGATTGACAAGGTCGGTATCGACCAAGTCGTCGCCGATCTGCGCGCCAAGGGCGAGCTCTGATCTAGAACTGAGAATCAAGGAGCATCATCATGGCCAAAGGCGCACGCGAAAAGATCAAGCTGGAGTCGACCGCAGGTACGGGTCACTTCTACACGACCGACAAGAACAAGAAGACCACGACCAACAAGCTCGAATTCATGAAGTTCGATCCCAAGGCTCGTAAGCACGTTCTGTACAAGGAAACCAAGCTGAAGTGATTCAGCTTGGAGCCCGCACCTTCGGTGTAGGCCTTCCACAAAAAACCCCGCAAGGCGCAAGCCGGCGGGGTTTTTTCATGGGCGCTCGGTCAG
>JAIXSD010000695.1 GCA_027484885.1 Rubrivivax sp. | reverse complement strand
CGCAGATCACCGCTCTGGCCCAGGGCGCGCTCCTGCTGCAGGTTCTGCATGGCCACGCCGCGCTCGACCACATCGAAGCAGCCCGACTGCTGGATCATCATGCGCAGCAAAGCCTCGGGCGAGCCCAGGCCGTAGCGCGACAGATGGTGCCAGCCGGTCTGCGGCTCGGCCACGGCGATCACGCCCAGCTTCTTCGAGCATTTCTCGACATTGGAGCCCTGCTCCTCGGCGCGGGCGCCGCCCGCCAGCATCATCACGGCCGCAGCCACCACGCCGGTCTGCACGAAGACCTTCTGCTTCATCATCAAGATGCACTCCCATTCAGGCATAGCCACACGAAGCCGCGCATTGTGCCCAAGCGCGGCCCACTCACCCATCCCCCAAAAGGGCACAGATCGGTAACAAATTGCGACCGAGCGGTGCCCCGGCGTGCTCGCTCAAAACACGCCGGCGTAGGCCCCGCCGTCAAGCAGGATGTTCTGCCCCGTCAGGTAGCCCGCCTGGGCGCTGCATAGCATGGCGCAGATGGCGCCAAACTCGGCCGCTGTGCCGAAGCGCTGGGCCGGGATGCCTTGCTTGCGGCGCTGCGCGAACTCTTCGGGCGCCAGACCGTTCTTGCTGGCGCCGGCCACCAGGGTCTTGTGCAGGCGCTCGGTGTCGAAGGCGCCAGGCAGCAGGTTGTTGAGGGTGACATTGCGACCGGCCAGCTGCGGCTGGCGCGCCAGGCCGGCGACAAAGCCGGTCAGGCCCGAGCGCGCGCCATTGGACAGGCCCAGCACATCGATGGGCGCCTTGACCGCACCCGAGGTGATGTTGACCACGCGCCCGAAACCACGCGCCGCCATGCCATCCACCGTGGCCTTGATCAGCTCGATGGGCGTGAGCATATTGGCGTCGATGGCTGCCAGCCAGGCGGCGCGGTCCCAATCGCGAAAATCCCCAGGCGGCGGTCCACCGGCGTTGTTGACCAGCACATCGACCTGTGGGCAAGCGGCCAAGGCTGCCGCGCGGCCCTCGGGCGTGGCGATATCCCCCGCCACGGCACGCACCTGCACCGCAGGGTTGAGCGCCCGCAAGGCCTCGGCCGTGGCTTCCAGCGCCTCGGCGCCGCGCGCGGTGATCACCACATGCGCGCCCTCTTTCACCAAGGCCTCGGCACAACCTCGACCCAGGCCCTTGCTGGCCGCACACACCAGGGCCCAGCGGCCCGACAGTCCCAAATCCATCGCCATCACCTCCAACGCGTCAACAACCACACCCCACCCAGCACCAGCAGCGTGCCCATCAGCACCCAGACCGTGAAGGGTTCATCCAAAATCAGCGCACCCAGCACGATGGTAGACATGGGCCCCACCATGCCGGTCTGGGCCGCCAGGCTGGCGCCCAATCGCTCGATCGCCAGCATCACCATCAGCACTGGTGCAAAAGTGCAAGCCGTGGCGTTCAGCAAAGACAGCCACCACACCTCCGGCGCCAGCTGAGCCAAACCACCGATCGGCCGCAGCAACAAAAATTGGGCAATACAAAGCAGACAGGCCACCGAGGTGGCCAGGCCGGTCAGGCGCATCGCCCCCAGGCGCCGCACTTCTTCGCCGCTGAAGAGCAGATAGCAGGCATAGCTGAGCGCGCTGCCGAACACCAGGATCGCGCCAAGAACCACATGCGGGCCTTGAAGCGACAGCTCCTGCCCGAACACCAGCAAGACACCGCTGTAGCTGAGGGCCAGGGCCAGCAGTTGCCGGCCGGTGACGCGGCGCTTGAACAACAGCCAGCCCAACAGCAAGACCAGGGTTGGGTTGAGGTACAGGATCAGGCGCTCGAAACTGGCGCTGACGAAGGCCAGGCCGGCAAAATCCAGAAAGCTGGCCAGGTAGTAGCCGCTGAAGCCCAGGCCCAGCACCCCCCAGGCATCACGCCGGGTCAGCGCAGGCTTACCCCGCCCGGCCCACCAGGCCAGCAGCACAAACATGGGCAAGGCCATCAGCATGCGCAGCATCAGCAAGGTGATGGCATCGACGCCGTGCCGGTAGGCCAGCTTGACGATGATGGCCTTGCCCGAGAAGGCAATCGCGCCGGCAGTGGCCAGGGCGAAGCCAGGCCAGAGGCTCACCGGAGCCGCAGGCGGGCTTGAAGAATCGGGGGAAGCAGACATCGGCTGCCATCATAGAAGCCGGCCTCGATCTGCGTGCCCGTCGGGGCTTCCGATCGGAGCAAGCCTTGCTCCCACGGAGCCGAGAGCGGAAAGGCAAGGCCGAAGGATCGGCGCCGAAAGATCAGCGCCAGAACTTGCCGTCGGGCCCGATGATGGAGATGTCCACGAAATCCAGGCCGCTGCGGTCCTTGGGCCCGTAGTGCAGCTCGACGCCCCCAAGATCCAGCCGCTGCACGCCTTCCAGCGCCTTGAGCAGGCTGGCGCGGCTGATGTCCTTGACGCTGCGCTTGAGCCCCTCCACCAGGAGCTTGGCTGCGGCGAAGCCCTCAATCTGTGCGGGGCTCAGTTCATTGCGGCCACGTGCCTTGGCCAGCCCCAAGGCTTCACGCACCATCGGGTTGTTGGTCGAGCGCTCGTAAGGAAAGACCTGTGTGACGATCACACCGTGGGCGTTGTCGCCCAGGGCTTTGACAAAATCGACCGAGGCATTGTTGGACAGCGTGGCCACATGGGCTTTGGAGCCGGTCGCGCGCAAGGCCGCAACGCCTTGCACCACGGCATAGCTTGGGCCGATGAACAACACCGCCTCGACACCGGCCTTGGCCACCTGCTCCATCAAAGGGCCCAGCTCCGGCTTGGCGCCATCGAAGCGCAGGATGGCCGAGGCCTTCATGCCCTGAGCCTCCAGGCCCTTGATCGCACCGGCCCCGGCATCATTGCCGAAGGCGTCGTTGACCTGAACGATGGTCACGCGTTTGACGCCGATGGAGCCGAGGTGCTGCACCGCACGCGCCGCCTCCTTCTGAAACGTGGCGCGCACATTGAAGACCTGAGGAATCATGGGCTGATGCAGCACCATGGCGCCACTGGAGGGCGCCACCAAGGCGAGCTGATGCTTGCTGAGCAGGGGCAGCAAGGCCTGGCTCTGTGCCGTGCCGCGGCTCAGAAACAAGGCAACCACGCCTTCATCGATCAATCGCTCGGCATTGCTGGCGCTGAGCCGGGGGTCGTATTTGTCATCGAGCGAGATCAGCTCGATCGGCTGTCCCTTGATGCCACCCTGGGCATTGATCGCGTCGAAATACAGGCGCGCGCCGTCGGTGATCTCCTGCACCCCGGTGGCGGCGGGTCCGCTGAAACCTGCCGTTTGGCCGATCTTGATTTGGGCCTGTGCCGAGCCCCCCGCCCACAGGCAAGAAAGAAGCAGGGCCACGTGCGCAGCCCTGCTCCAGACGGGCACCACGGTGCCCTGCTGCCGGGCCGCCACGGCGGCCCTTCCTCCAGCGTCACGCATGACTCTCCCCCTCACCCTCGTCGCTTGTATTTCGCCGGCCACGAAGGGGCCGTCAGCGAAAAATCAAGGCGCGATTGTGGCGCAGGGATGCGTCCACCGGGTGACCATCGGCACCCGGAAAAACCCGTG
>JAIXSD010000107.1 GCA_027484885.1 Rubrivivax sp. | reverse complement strand
TCCTTCGATGACGCGCTGGGCCTGACCGGCCTGATCGTCACCAAGCTGGACGGCACGGCCAAGGGCGGCGTGCTGGCGGCGATTGCTCGCGAGCGGGCCATACCGGTCTACTTCATCGGCGTGGGCGAGAAGCTGGAGGACCTGCAGACCTTCAATGCGCGCGAGTTTGCGCAGGCGCTGTTGGAGTGAGGCGTGAGTGGTGAATCGGCGAACGAGTGAACCGCCGGCGCCATGAAAAAAGCCACCGCTTGCGGTGGCTTTTTCGTGGGCGCACGGGGGTAGGGGGCTTCAGCCGCCCAGGCCACCCATGCCGCCGCCGCCCATCATGCCCTTCATGGCTTTCATGCCGCCCATCTTCTTCATCATCTTCATCAGGCCGCCGCCGCTCATCTTTTTC
Source organism: Rubrivivax sp. (assembly GCA_027484885.1). GTDB lineage: Bacteria > Pseudomonadota > Gammaproteobacteria > Burkholderiales > Burkholderiaceae_C > Paucibacter_A. The sequence goes on along the minus strand of JAIXSD010000107.1, from coordinate 3,389 downwards.
ATCATGCCCTGCATCTGGTCGTACTGAGCCAGCACGCGGTTGACGTCCTGGATCTGCACGCCGGCGCCGGCGGCGATGCGGCGCTTGCGGCTGGCCTTGCTCTTGCCGTCCAGCAGCAGGGCGGGTTTGGCGCGCTCTTTGGCCGTCATGGCGTTGAGGATGCCCTCCATGCGCTTCATGTCGCGCTCGGCGCGGTCCATGTCGGCGGCGCCGGCCTTGGCCGTCATCTGGGTCGGCAGCTTGTCCATCAGGCCGGAGAGGCCGCCCATCTTCTTCATCTGCGAGATCTGGGCCAGGAAGTCGTTGAGGTCGAAACCGCTGCCGGTCTTGAGCTTCTCGGCCAGCTTGTGGGCGGCGGCCACGTCCACGCCCTTGGTCACTTCCTCGACCAGGGCGACGATGTCGCCCATGCCGAGCACGCGGCCGGCATGGCGCTCGGCGTCGAAGACTTCCAGGCCGTCGATCTTCTCAGACGTGCCCGCGAACTTGATCGGCGCCCCGGTGATCTGGCGCACCGACAGTGCGGCGCCGCCGCGCGAGTCACCGTCCAGCTTGGTCAGGATGACGCCGGTCAGGGGCAGTGCTTCCTTGAAGGCCTTGGCCGTGTTGATGGCGTCCTGGCCCTGCATGGCGTCGACCACGAACAGGGTTTCAACCGGGTTCAGCACCGCGTGCAGATCGCGGATCTCGGCCATCAGCGCTTCGTCGATGGCCAGGCGGCCGGCGGTGTCGACCAGCAGCACGTCGAAGTAATGCTTCTTGGCGTAGTCGATCGCGGCCAGGGCGATGTCGCGCGGCTTCTGGTCGGGGCTGGAGGCGAACCACTCGCCGCCGGCTTGCTTGGTGACGGTCTTGAGCTGTTCGATGGCGGCCGGGCGGTAGACGTCGGCCGAGACGGTCAGAACCTTCTTCTTTCGCTTGTCGATCAGGTGCTTGGTCAGCTTGGCGGTGGTGGTGGTCTTGCCGGCGCCTTGCAGGCCGGCCATCAGGATGACGGCGGGCGGCTGGGCGGCCAGGTTGATGTCGGCCACGCCCTCTCCCATGGTGGCGGCGAGTTCCTTGTGGACGATGGAGACCAGCACCTGGCCCGGGTTGAGCGAGCCCACGACCTCGGCGCCGAGCGACTTCTCCTTGACCCGCGCGATGAAGTCGCGCACGACGGGCAGGGCCACGTCGGCTTCCAGCAGGGCCATGCGCACTTCGCGCAGCATCTCCTGGACATTGCTTTCGGTGATGCGGGCTTGGCCGCGCATCGTTTTCACGAGGCGACTCAGGCGGTCGGTCAAATTGGAAGCCATGGGGGGTGGCGCCGGTCCGGACGGGCGGCGCGCAAAAGTACACTGTGCCGATGATTTTATCGTCTGCCTTCATGAGCCCCTCGGCGGCCGTCACGCCGTGGCTGACTGCGGCCAGTGTGCTGGCAGCTTTGAGCTACCTCTGGGTGGGCCTGCGCGCGCCGGTCGCACGGGCCGCCGATGGCGCGCCCGAGCGTGCGCGCCTGGGTCTGGACTGGCCGGTTTTGCTGGCCTGGTCGGCCCATCTGGCTGCTCTGGTGCTGGACATCGCTGGCCTGGGTCAGGACCTGATGGGTGCGCGTTTCGGCTTTGCGCCGGCCTTGTCGATGACGGTCTGGCTGGTGCTCAGCGTGTATCTGGTGGAGAGCCGCTTTTTGCCGCTGGCCGTGCCCGGGGTGCGCCGGGTGCTGGCTTTGCTGGCGATGGTGGTGGTGGCGCTGGCCTGGGTGTTCCCGGGCGAGGCGCGGCCGCTGGCCGGCTCGCCCTGGGCGCCGCTGCACTGGGTGCTGGGCCTGGCCTCGTACGGTTTGTTCGGTGTGGCGGTGCTGCATGCGGCCTTGCTGAGCCGGGCCGAGCGGCAGATGCGCCAGGTGGCCTCGGGCACCATGGGCCGGGCCGGCATGCTGGGTGCGCGCCCCGAGCCGGGCCTTCCGCTGCTGCGTCTGGAGCGCCTGACCTTTCAGTTTGTGGCGGCCGGCGTGAGCATGCTGTCCCTGGCCCTGCTGCTGGGTTGGTGGTTCACGCCGCAGTGGCGCTGGGATCACAAGAATCTGTTTGCCGTGCTGGGCTGGCTGGTGCTGAGCGGCTTGCTGACCGGCCGCCAGGTCTTTGGCTGGCGCGGCCGGCGCGCCACGCGCTGGTTGTACTTCGGTGCCTTGCTCCTGCTGCTGTCTTACGCCGGCTCGCGCTTTGTGCTGGAAGTGCTGTTGCAGCGCGCGCCGCTGTGATGGTCGCCTGCTGATCGCCAGCCGCGCTGCCCGAGTCGCTGAACTGTTTCGATTGCGTCCATGAAATACCTGCTTCTGATCATCCTGCTGGCCCTCTTGTTCTTTGTGCTGGGCTTCAAGCGTGCGCGCCCGGCCGCTCCGCCGGCCGAGAAGAAGAAATCCGGCCCGGCCGCGCCCCAGGACATGCTCAGCTGTGCGCATTGCGGCCTGCATCTGCCGCGCGATGAGGCGCTGCCCGGCCTGGGCGGGGTGTTCTGCAGCGCGGCGCATCGCAGCCAGTACGAGGCGGAGCACGGCGGCCCGCGATGAGCTTGGGCGCCAGCAAACGGGCGGAGCCGGCCCAGTCCTGGTTCGGCCCGGGGCATGAGCTGGAGGCGGCTGAGACGGGCGATGCGGGCGAGTCGCAGTTTGACGCCGGCAGCAGCCTCGGTGGTGCTTGGGGCCCGAGCCAGGCCGAGGGCGCCGCCTGGGATGCCTTTCAAGCCGAGTCCCTGCACGAGGGTGCCGAGGATTCGCAGTTCTTTTTCCAGCAAGCGCGGCGCCTGGTGCAAGCCGGGGGCAATGCCTTCTCGCGCCTGTACCGCGCGTTCCTGGCTGCGCGTGCGGCACTGGGCCTGGTGCTGGTGGCCACCCAGGTGATTGCCGGCCTGCTCGGCGCCTCGCCGCCGCGCTGGACCCTGGCCCTGTGCCTGCTTTACGCCGCCGAGGCCCTAGCCTTGTGGCTGCTGCCGCGCTTGCAGCGCGGCGCCACGGCCAAGAACCTGGCGCGCATCTCCAGCCCGCAGTGGTGGGCCAGCATCGGCCTGGACCTTGGCTTGTTCGGCCTGCTCCATGCATTCGACCGCCTGGCCGGCGTCAACTATGGCGCCTTGTTTGTCTTGCCCGTGCTGATGGCCGGCGTGCTGACCCCGCGCCTGCTGGCTCTGGCCACGGCAGCCATGGCGGCCTTGCTGATGCTGGGCGTGGCGGGCTGGGCGGTGCTGGAGGGGGCCGACATCGGCCTGCGCATGACCCAGGCCGGCCTGGTCGGCAGCGGCTTTTTTGTGGTCAGCCTGCTGGCCAGCGAGCTGGCCGGGCGCCTGGCGCGCGAGGAGCGCGCGGCCCGCGGCAGCATGGAGCTGGCGCGCCAGCAGGCGCAGCTGAACCG
>JAIXSD010000757.1 GCA_027484885.1 Rubrivivax sp. | reverse complement strand
CGCGGCTTCATCAATGTGGATGTGCAGATGCGCACCAATGTGCCGCACATTTTTGCCATCGGCGATGTGGTCGGCCAGCCCATGCTGGCGCACAAGGCGGTGCACGAGGCCCATGTGGCGGCCGAAGTGGCAGCCGGCGCCATCCTCGGCGATGCGCATTTGTCCAAGAGCCAGTTCGACGCCCGCGTGATCCCGAGCGTGGCCTACACCGACCCTGAAGTCGCGTGGGTTGGCCTGACCGAAGACCAGGCCAAGGCTCAAGGCATCAAGGTCAAGAAGGGCTTGTTCCCCTGGAGCGCTTCCGGCCGCGCGATTGCCAACGGCCGCGACGAAGGCTTCACCAAGCTGCTCTTCGATGAAGAGACGCACCGCATCGTCGGCGGCGGGATCGTCGGCACCCACGCCGGCGACATGATCGGCGAGATCGCCCTGGCCATCGAGATGGGCGCTGACGCGGTCGACATCGGCAAGACCATCCACCCGCATCCGACCCTGGGCGAAAGCATCGGCATGGCGGCGGAAGTGGCGCATGGCTCGTGCACGGATCTGCCGCCGGCGAGGAAGTAAGCTCAGAAGTAAGTCGGTCCTCGCTCTACAGTTTTGCGTGTTGCGGAGCTGGCAAATGGATGGGATTTGTCAGTTCGCAGCAGCTGCTGGCAAGCGGCTGATGCGGGCATGCACCGACGGCCAGGCATAAGTTGTGCAGCGTCTGTCTGCCGGGCCGCTTGTTGCTGGCTGCGGTGTGTCGACTTGCGTCGATTCTGTTTGTTGGTTGGCGGGCAGTGTCTGCCCGCCTTCTGCTACCAGTTTGTTCGAGAGGCTTGCTGAGCGGCGGGTGCTTTTCAAAGCTGGGGGGGCGTGCGGGCTCTGCGTCGCTGGACTGCGCAGAGCGCGATCAGTCCGACGGGCAACAGGAGCCAAGCGGCCGGCTCCGGAACGGGAGTAAGCACGATTGCGGCCGATATGCTCGGATTGTTTGCTTTCGTCATGTTGCCAACAATCCAGCCTTGATCATTGATGGCCTGGGCGACAGAAAACACCCAGCCATCACGGCGAAGTGACTCGTCCAGATAGTTATCGAGATCAATGCCGATCCCATCGGACCAGAGCATCGCGTGGCTTACTCCTGCGCCGCCCGATACCACTTCGGCTGACCCCACCACTTGACCGTAAGCGTTGATGTCATTCGCAACGCTCGCAAGGAAGCTTTGACCTAGGTCGACGGTTTGTCCTTTGTCCCAGAGCGTTGCATGAGTTCTTCCAGCGGAATTGGTCGACTGGCCAACGATTTGCCCACTATTGTTAACAGCCCGAGCGATTCCTTCGCCTCCGCCGAGGGTACCAAGCACATGTTGTACTCCGTCTGGTGTCCACATGAGTGGAACGGGTGCGCTGTAGCCAGCAGCAAGCGAAGCTCCAACCACCATTCCGGCATTGTTTAGAGCATAGGCTTCGCCTCGTCCCAAGGTGAAGGCCTGTGAGCCCTTCCAGAGTACGGCCGTATAACCGGCGCTACCGAAACTGAAGTAGGTGCCAACCACGTCACCGTGGTCATTGATGCCCCTGGTTCTGGCAGGAAGGCCTGCGCCACCTGGCTTGTCCAACGCCCTTGTTCGATCAAGCAGATCAACAACGACCGGTTCTTCTGAGGGGCGGTACTGTGGAATTTGCCAAAGTGCTGTCTCACCCGCCGCGTTGACACCAGTGGCCGAACTTTGCCCATTGCCCAGCACAGTCATGCCGCTCGCGGTCCACCGGACGGCCGTCAACGACGGCATCTTGCTCCAGCCGACTACCACCCCACTGTTGCTGATGTCGACGGCGCCAGAATTCTTGTCGAAACTCGGCAGGCGGGTGATGGTGAACTCGGCTGCCTGCACATCGGGTGTCAATATGGCGCTGAAAACCGACGCAAAAGCAAATGAAAAGATCCGTTGAGATAACTTCATATGTTCCTTTAATGGTGCAGGATTGAAGGGCAGAGCACTACTTGTCGCAGGAGTTTTTTGGGAATTGATGAAAAGAAAAATTTTCCCCAGGCATAACGTGCAGCTTACGGCTCATAGACTTCCTTCGTCCATATTGTTTTTTAGGTGGTTTTGCTGATTGAGCGAGTGTTGACGCCATAGCGTCTCAAATTGAAACGAGTAGTGGCTGCGAGCGCCAGGGCGTCGCGATGATTGACCTTGTCTGCCGCGTTGGACGCCGTCAAATAGGGAGCAGAAACCTAGCAAGCGAGGCGATGTCACTGGCGCAGTGGCCGCCGTAGATCGGGTGCCATTCGATGGGCCAGCCACGGGCGCGAGCACGTTCGGTCAATCGTTGGCTGCCCTCGAAGTTGCCATAGCGGTCGTACAGGCCGTTGGAGATGTAGAGCTGCGGTCGGGGGCTAGAAGCGGGCAGGTCGTTCTCGATCAAGGCCAGCGGTGAAATGCGCTGCCACTCCGCATCGCTCGTCACATACTGGCGCGCCAGACGGACGACGCCGAAGCCGATCTTGGGATCGGCCCCCGTTCGCTCCAGCGCAGCCATCAGCTGGCTCGGCGGTGCGAACGGCGAATCCACATAGACACCTGGGCAGAGCGCGGCCACCTTGGCGTAGTGCTCGGGTTGGCTCAGGCCCAGAATCAGTGCATTGAGTCCGCCCATGGATTCCCCCAGCAGCAAGCGACGCACGGGGCGTCCGTGGCGTGCCTCGATGGCGGCCATGTCGGTGCGGATCTGCTCCAGCAATCCGCTGGCTTCGGCATTTCCCTTGGGGGACAGAAGCCACACCGGGCCGTAGGACAGCGTCACCACGGTGGGCGGGCGTTGGCCCATCTGTTGCCAGGTGCCCTGGATCATGGCGGTCATGTAGGACGGATCTTTCCAGATGGTTTCGTCGAGCTTGCGGCCATGCAAGTGGTAGAGCCAGTCGCCGTTGACGCCGCCGGAATCCTGATTGATGCAATAGCGCAGCTGACCTTCTTGCCCGCACTCCTGTTGCGCGGGCGTGAACTTCACGGGTTGGTCGCCCCAGGGTTGGCTCCATCGCTGCCAGCTGTAAGTGCAGAGGCCTGCGAGCAGAAGCAAGGTGAAGGCAAAAAAGAAGCGCTGGCGGCGATGGGGTTTCATGGCTGGGTTCTGATTGGTGTGGCTGTTGCGGGCTCTGCCGTGCAGGCGAAGTTGCTGAATGGCAGCTCAAGGAAGGAATGCACAAGGCCATGCGGCGGCTTCGCCTGGAGCCCGCTTGGGCTCAGGCTTTTCCTTGCGACCGGTAGGTATGCGTGTGGGTGAGGGCTGATGCTGCGCCCGCCTCAGTGAGGTCTGAGCCTGCGTCTGGGGTCGCTGGAATGTTCATGTCTGGCTGGCGGTGCTTGTGGCGCAGGCCTGACTTGTGTTTGAGCCTCGGGCCAAGGCCCTGGCAGGGCTGCCAGGCTGAGCACATAGCTGAGGATGGCGCTGCCCCCCATGCCCAGCAGCGGCGTGGGCAGCCAGCCCGGCAGGCTGAGCAACACCACCCCGGCCCAAAGCAGGCTGTGCTCCCGTGCGCGCCGGTGGCGCCAGCCAGGCAGCAAGATCATCAGTGAGGCCGTTAGCATCAGCCCCGACAGCACCAGGCTGGAACCCTGCGACCAGGCCTGCAGCAGAACCTGATCGACAAAAGCCTGGCTTGCCGGCATCCGCCAGTTCTGGCTGCTCAGCCCCGCCGCTAGCAGCGCCAGGCATGCCAGCAAGGTCTCGGTGCCATGGTTGGGGCGGCAAGCACTGCGGGCCAGCAGCACCAGGCCCATCAGCAGCAGCCAGCTTGGCTCTGCTTGCGCCCACAGCGCTGCCATGGCGAGGAGCAGGCCCATGTGGCTGCGCAGCGGGTGGTGGGAACCGGTGGTGCCCGCGGGCTGTGCCGACAGCAGAAGCAGGCTGGGCACCAGCAGCCACGCCGCTTGCACGGCCACCGGGCCCAGGCGCAGCCAGCGCCCGTTCAAACCTTCGCTTGCCTCCAGCGCGCAACTCGCCAGCAAGAGGCTCCCAAGCACGAGACTGAGCCATTCACGCAGGCGCACATCCGTCTGCAATCGCTGTCGTGGCAGCAGGGCGAGGCTGGCCAGCGCAAAAGCCAGAGACAAGCCATTCATCCAGGGCCAGGCCTTGGGCGCGCCCGCCGAGACCATGAAGACGCCGCCCACCAGCACCGCCAGGCAGGCGCATGTGGCTCCCAGGCTGCTCACCGTCGCATGCTGGCCTGACAAGTTCACAAGCGCTCTGGCCTTGGATGGCATGCCGTGACTGACCGATCGACCTATCGAGAGCAAGCGCAGCCTCAGCGCCAGGCCCAAACAGCCCAAAGCGAAGCCACAGGCCGCCTTGGCGGAAGGGGCCTCGTCAAGCTCTGCAGCCATGGCGCGCGCCCAATGCATTTGTGCTGCAGGCATGAGTGCAATGCAGGCGCGCATCAGCCAACGCGCAAGGGCGAACCCGCGGTTTGCTCGGGCAGGCGAGGGCTTGCTCATGAGCTGCAGCTTGGCGATGGGGCTGTGCCGGTCCAGCCAGGCTGGGATTGCGAGGCATCGCGTCGGGCACGCGCCTGCTCGAGTGCTTCGCCCATGCCGGCCAGCCACCTACGGCCCGCTTCCGTCAAACGGTAAGCGTGGCGCGGCGGCCGGCCCGGTGTGGGTGACTCCTGCCACACGGCTTCGAGCTGGCCTTGAGCTTCAAGCCGCATCAGCAGGGGGTAGAGCGTGCCGGACTTGATGTCGGCCTGCGTAGCAATGTCGTAGCCGTGACGCCATTCTTCGCCGGCGTCGGCCAGAACCAGCAGCACGGCCAGGGCTTGCTGAGAGGGAGCGCGTGTATGTGTCATTCGGTAACTCTACATATGTAGAGTTAAGGGGTCAAGTGATGCAAACCGCCAGTTCCTTCCGATGGTTGGCGAAGCGCTCCGCGCAGCCGCAGTGCGGCCAACAAGGGCTGTGAAGATGGATCCAATCAACGGATGTCCGGTGGGACTCCGGCTGTGTAATGTGCGCCCAGGCAGGCAACTGGATCGGCGAGACCGCCCGGATCACGACGGGGAAGCTGTGCCTGGCTCTTGCAGCAGGTCTGGCTCCAGGGTGTGCGCCTGAAAGGAGGCCGGCATAGACTCGCGCCACGCATTCGCTACCGGAGTTCACCGCTATGCCAGCACGACCCTCGATCTGGTCCTTGGGCTTCATCACCGTCTTGCTTCTGGTCGGCTGTGGCGGAGGGGGCAGTTCCGTCGCGGCGGAACCCAATCCCACACCTGCACCCGTCCCAACGCCCGCACCGACGCCCGCACCCACCCCGGCCGCGCCGCAGCTGAGCACCCTGCGCAGCGATCTGCAAAGCCCCTGGGGCCTGGCGCAGCTGCCTGATGGTCAGTGGCTGGTGACGCAAAAAAACGGCAGCCTGCTGAAACTGCCCGCCAATGGCCAGGGGGCATCGGTCGCGATCAGCGGCGTGCCTGCGGTGGCGTCGGCGGGGCAGGGCGGTTTGCTCGATGTGGCCATCGATCCCGACTTTGCGAGCACGCCCTGGGTCTACCTCAGTTATGCCGAGCCGGGTCAAGGGGCGGAAGCAGGCAAGTCCGGAACGGCCGTGGCCCGCGGGCGGCTGGTCGGCAATGCGCTGCTGGATGTGACGGTCATCTTCCGGCAGGCGCCCAAGGTCAGCGGCAGTGGCCACTTCGGATCGCGCCTGGTGTTTGCGCG
>JAIXSD010000115.1 GCA_027484885.1 Rubrivivax sp. | reverse complement strand
GCATGGCCCGGCAGGCTGCCGGCAGGAACTTTGCGGCGACTCATGGCCTGAGTCTGCCAACCCAGCTGCAGGTCCTCGCGCCAGAGCGGCTGGCTGTAGGCCAGCTTGAACAAGCGGCGCGGCGAGTTGTCGAGCTCGGTGCCGCTGCCCAGCTCGCGGCTGTGCTGCAGCGACAAGCCCATTTGCAGGCGCGCGCCACCGTCCCAGCGCTTTTCCAGGCCCAGCTCCAGGCCGCGGCTGCGCACGCCCTCGCTGTTGACAAAGCTCAGCCCCGTCACCGGATTCAGCACCTGGCTGATCAAGCCGCTCATGCGCGCCCGGTAGAGCGAGGCACGGTACTGCAGCTGTGGGGTCAGGCGGTGCTCCAGCGCCAGCTCGAGGCTGCGCGTGCGCTCGGCTTCCAGCACAGGCAAGCCCGGCGCCTGGTTGCTGCGGAATTCGTAGAAATTGGGGGCACGGTAGGCGCTGCCCTGCATCAGCTTGAGATTGGCCTCCGGGCTGAGCTGCCAGACCCAGGCCAGGCGGGGGTTGAGGCGGGCCCCATCGGCGCGGCGGTCGTGGTCCCAACGCAGGCCCAGCACCAGGCGATGCTGGGCATGGAGCTGCCACTCGTCTTGCACAAACACGCCCAGGCGCTCAGAGGCCGAGCTGAAATCCGCATCGGGCGGCAAGCCTCTCGCCCCGAACGCAACGCGCTGCACCCGGTCACTCTGCCACTCCAGACCGCCCAGCAGATAGTGCCCGCGCCAGGACGAGTTGCCCAGGCGCAGAGCGAACTCGTCCCACTGGCCCTCAGACAGGGCCTCCAGCTCTAGCGGCGGCTGATTCAAGCGCTGCAGCGGGTCGCGCCGGCGGGACTGCAAGACCTTGCTGGACGCCTCCACCGTCAAATCCCAATCGGCACCCAGCGCGCCCTCGTAGCCCAGGGCCGCGAACTGGTTGAAGTAGATCGAACGGCCTTGGCCGATGCCGCTGCCTGGCCGCGTCGGGTCCAGCGGCGTGGCGTTGCCGCGCACGCGCTCGCTGTGGCCGGCGCGAAAGCTCCAGCCCGCCATGCTGGCGCGGGCAAGCACCCGGGTGCCATGGTCCCAGTTGCGGTCGCGCAGGCGATCGACCCATTCGGCGGGCGCTGCGGTGCTCAGGGGGATGCGATCCTGTTCGAAGCCCGAGATCGAGATCCAGCCCTCGGCCCCACTCTCGAGCCGCTGACCCGCGCTGGCCTGCCAGCTGCCGCCACGCAGCGAATCGAGAGCCAGGCGGGCACGCAGGCCGGCCAGCTTGTCGGCACGCTTGGTCTGCACCTGGATCACACCAAAAAACGCGTTATTGCCGTAGAGCGCTGATCCCGGCCCGGGCGTGAACTCGACCCGATCGATCAAATCGACATCAACATAAAACTCCGGCCCGATCAGGGCGGCGTCGAAGATGTTCTCGTTGACACGCACGCCGTCGATCATCAAGAGCAGGCGCGCGTTGAAATCACCGGGCCGACCCAGGCCACGCGCGGCCACGTAGACGAAATTGCCATTGCTGGTGGTGAACAGTCCAGGCAGGCAGTTGAGGATGTCGGCCATGCTGCGCAGGCCGTAAGCACGGATCTCAGCGTCGGTGAGCACATAGGTTTGCGCCGGGGCTTGCTCGGTGCTCTGCGCAAAACGCGAGGCGGTGGACACCTGCACCGCCTGCGGCACGGCCTTGAGGCCTTGGCGCAGCAGGTCTTCCAAGCCCAGATCCAAGCCAGCATTGGCCTCGGCGGCCGCAGGCTGAAGATCGGCTGCATGTGCATGCGGCGCGATCAAGCCACCGCACAAAGCCAAGGCCACCCCAGCCTGGGCAAGCGCGCATCCAGCGCGCCACGCCCACGGCGCAAAGTGCTCAACTGCTTGCATGGCTGGCGCGCCGGAACGTGTTCTTGCCCGCGCGCTTGGCGGCATACATGGCCACATCGGCGGCCACCAGCAAATGGGCGGCATCGACCTCGTCGGTCGGGCAAAACGCCAGCCCCACCGTGGCGCCGATGGGCATCAAATGCTCGCCCACGTAGAGCGGCTCGCGCACGGCGGCAATCAGACGCACCGCCAGTTGCTCGGCGGCCGAGTCATTGGGCAAGGCCGGCAGGATCAGGCCGAACTCATCGCCGCCCAAGCGGCACAGCACATCGTTGCCGCGCAGCACGCGGCTCATGCGCCGCGCCACCTCGCGCAGCACCTCGTCACCGGCCTCGTGGCCATGCTTGTCATTGACCATCTTGAAGTTGTCGAGGTCGATGAACATCAGCGCCATCAGCTCGACGTTCTGGCAGCTGGCAGCCATATGCCGCTCCAGCGCCGACTGGAAATACAAGCGATTGGGCAGCTGGGTCAGGGCGTCGCGGTGGGCCAGTTGCTCGAACTGCTGCCCGGCCTCCTGCTCCTGGCGCAGGCGCAGATTGAGCTCGGCCTGCGTGGTCTCCACGCGCTGCAGCATCTGGTTGAAGCGCTCGCTCAAACGCCCCACTTCATCGGGCCAGTGCACGGTGGCCCGGCGCGTGAAATCCTGATCCACCGAGACCTGCTCGGCCAGCAGGGACAACTCGACGATGGGCGCCAGTGCGCGCTGCTGCACCTGCCGCAAGGCCCACCAGGCGAT
>JAIXSD010000696.1 GCA_027484885.1 Rubrivivax sp. | reverse complement strand
GGTGCCTGCAAGCATGCGAAGTCGTATCAGAAAGTAAGTGCTTGGGATTGGTGTAAGTCCCGTGTATCGGCGTGAATTTTTCGCATTCGGCGTCGTTAGACTGGCGCCTCGCTGAATCAATGACCCGATGTCCGGGCCAGCGATGCGGCGGGTGGACGACCCGAGAGCTGTAGAGATGACGACCGCCAACCCCTTGCATGACACCCGCCTGGCCTGGACCGGCTCGCTGAGCCTGGGCACCGTGCGGCATGACGGCACCCGCCTGGGGGCCTACAGCCTGGTGGCGCGGCGCTACGCCGAGCGCGGCTACCTGTGCCAGGACCTCAGCACCCACAGCGAAGGCGCGGTCACGATTTGCTCGGCTTTTCAGGGCGCGCTCACCGTGGGCACCATTGCCGTGCGTTTCGACAGCGAGCAGGACGGCCTGGCGGCCGACCGCGTCTTCCCCGATGAACTGGCTGCCTTGCGGGCGAGCGGCGCCAGCCTGTGTGAGTTTGGTCGCCTGGCCCTGGACCACCAGGTCAGCGACAACAAGCAGCTGCTGGCCCATTTGTTCCATCTGGCCTATCTGCACGCCCACCGCCTGGCGGCCTGCGATGTGCTGGTGATCGAGGTCAACCCGCGCCACGTCCCGTTCTACAAACGCATGCTGGGCTTTGAAGCGCGCTCGGAGGCGCGCCTGAACCCACGCGTTCAGGCGCCGGCCGTGTTGATGAGCCTGGACCTGGCCCACGCCCGCGAGCAGATCGCTCGCCTGGGAGGCCAGCCCGAGCGGGTGGCCGAGACGCGTTCGCTGTACCCCTGCTTCTACGGCGCGGCCGAGGAAGCGGCGCTGTTGCGCAAGCTGCGTAACTGAGGGTTTGAGCGGCGCTCAGCGCTGCAGCGCCTCGATGTCTGAGGCTGGCACCAAGCCCTGGAAGGCCGGCCGCGCGAACAGATAGCCCTGCATCAGATGCGCGCCTTGTTGCCAGAGCCAGTCGCGCTCGGCACGGGTTTCCACGCCTTCGGCAATCACCTGCACGCCCATCTCGCGGCACAGGCCCAGCACGGCTTTGATGATGTGCTGGCGCGGGCGGTGGCTGTCGATGTCGCGCAGCAGGCCCATGTCCAGCTTGATCAGGTCGGGCTGAAAGTCGGCCAGCAGGGCCAGGCCGGCGTAGCCAGCGCCGAAATCGTCGATGGCGTTCAAGAAACCGATGCGGCGGTACTCGCTCATCACTTCCGCATACCAGCGCCCGTCGCCAACCCGCTCACCCTCGGTGGTTTCAAAAATGATGCGCTCCAGCGGCAGGCCCTGGCTGCGCGCCGCCGCCAGGGTGGTTCGGATGCAGGCCTCGGGCCGGTAGACGGCATTGGGCAGGAAGTTGATCGAGAGCCGGGTGTGGGGCAGGGCGGCCAGGCCCAGGCGCACCGCGTCCTTGATGGCCTTGACGCGGCAGGCCTGGTCAAAGCGGTAGCGGTTGTGTTCGGTGACTTGCGCCAGCACGCTGCCGGCCGATTCGCCATTTGGCCCGCGCACCAGGGCTTCGTGGGCATAGACGCTGCCATCGCGCAGGTCGACGATGGGCTGGAAGGCGTAGCTGAACTCAAAGCCCAGTTGCTGGTTCTCGCCCTGGCAGCCTTCGCAGCCGCTGTCGTCCAAATCGCCGAAGTGGGTGGCGGAAATCGGGGTGGGGGTGGCAGCGCTCATAAGGCCTCGTCTGGAACACGATCGAAATCGGGGCGGTCAAAAAACAACAACAAGGAGGACCGGTCGTGCTGCGGCAGGGGCTGCCCGGGTTGGGATCGGGGAGGGTGTGCCGCGCGCGAAAGAGGGGCTCGATGCGTGGAGGCTCGATATTACCCAGTGCCGGCCTGCGCGCAGGCCTTCTCCTGTGTTTCGGGGGGCGCAGGGTGTGCCGCTCAGGCGCTGGCGCCAGATTGACCCTGGCTGCCGCCCGCCGGTCGCGAGCCCAGCTGCAGCGAGATGTCTTCCGCCGCCCGGCGCAGGCTGCGCGCGGGTGCGCCGTCCGCCGCCAGGCTGAAGCTGCGGCTGGGCCCGATGGCGGTGAGGCTCAGCACCATGCGGCCCTGGTCGTCGAACACTGGCGCGGCCAGGGCGCTGACGCCGGCCACCACCGCGTCCTGCGCGCGGGCCAGGCCCGCTTCGCGGATTTGCGCCAATTCGGTTTGCAGCTCTGCCAGGCCTGGGCTGGCGGCGGCATCGGGTTCCAGGTCCAGCGCCGCCTGCACCTGCGTCTCGGGCAGGTGTGCGGCAAACAGCAGGCCCGAGGCCGTGCCGCGCAAACTCATCACCGTGCCATGGCGCATGCTGATGTGCACAGGGCTGGGCGCCTCGGCCACCCGCACGATGGTGGGCCCGCGATTGCCCCATACGGCGATGGCCACGGTCAGGTTCAGCGCCTGGGCCAGCTCTTCGATGCGTGGCGTGGCCAGGCGCACCGGGTCGTACTGCTGCAGGCTGATCAGACCGAGCTGCAAGGCCAGGGGCCCCAGGCCGTAGCGGCCGCTCAGCGCCTCTTGCTCTACCAAGCCCAGCTTGATGAAGCTGACCAGGTAGGGGTGGGCCTTGGCCGGCGCCATGTCGGCCTCTCGCGCCAGGTCTTTCAAGGCCAGCGGGCGGCCGTGGTGGGCGAGGGCGGTCAGCAACTGCCCGCCGACCTCGATGCTCTGGATGCCGCGCGGGCCGCGCTCGGGGCTGGCGTCGAGCGTGCTGCTGTCGTTGCTGGAAGTTGCTGTTTTTCGGTGCGTGGCCATGGCGGCAGATTAGAACCGAAGCGCGGGAGAGCTCGGAAGCGGCGC
>JAIXSD010000513.1 GCA_027484885.1 Rubrivivax sp. | reverse complement strand
GTGCTGCTCATGATGGCCGCGCCAGCGCTGGTGCCGGCCACCACACCGCCGCGGCGGTAGACCGACCAGATGGCCTCAAGCATGGGCGTGGGCTGACCGCCGGGCTGCAGGCTGTCAACAATCAGTTCTTGCGCGCCGCCCGAGAAGAACACGCCTTGCGCCGCATTCACCTTGTCCAGCAGGGCCGGGTCGCGCACGGCGGCGGCCACATCGCTGCCGGCCAGGCGCGGCGCCACGGGGATGTGCTCGGCGCGAGCGCCCTGGCGCTGCAAGGCTTCGATGATTTGCCCGGCGCTGCGCTCGGGGTTGGCCGCAGCAGTGGCGAACACGGCGATGCGCGCGCCAGGGCCGCCGGCCTCGTCGACGATGCGCTTCCAGACCGCGTCGTTGTCGTATTTCAGCGCGCCGCCGATGACGATGGCCGTGCCGCGCGGTGCGGTCTCGGCGGAAGTCTGCGCTTGTGCATGGCTGAGCGTGGCGAAGAGGCCCGCGCTGGCCAGGAGCACGGCCAGCAGAACGCTGCGGCGGCCCGCGGCGCGCGCACCAGATGCGATGGAGTGGCTTGGGGTTTGCATGGCGCCAGTCTGTCAGCGCGCGCGCCGCAAAACCAGCGGGTTGGCCCGCTTCAGCGCCCGTCTGGGCTGCAAAGCGCAAGTGCGTGTCGCATCCATGCAAGCGCGTTTGGCCCCTGTTCATCGAGGTTTGCGCGCTTGCGACATGCATTTACACGCAAGCGACCGAGGCGCCAAAACCCCATAGGCAAGTCACGAGGGCCACTTCTAGAGTCCGTTCGAACCCTCTGCCTCCCGGCGCTTCACTTTCTTCTTCACCCGTTCACCCATTCACCTGTTCACCCCTCCCCACCTCCCCAAGGCCCAGCCATGATCAAACCCCGCAGCTCCCATCGATTTCAAACCCAGCGCCTGGCCCAGGCCGTCATGCTGCTGCTCGGCAGCCAGCTCTTGAGCAGCGCCCAAGCCCAGGAAGCCAAGCTGGAGCGAGTGGAAGTCACCGGCACCAGCATCAAGCGCCTGGAGGGCGAGACCGCCCTGCCGGTGCAGACCCTCAAGCGCAGCGACATCGACAAAACCGGTGCCACCACGGCGGCTGAAATCATGAAGTCCATCAGCGGCAACGCCGCCGGCCTGACGGACGGTGCCTCCATCACCGACAGCACCGGCGGCCAGCGCGGCTTCAACGGCGCGAACCTGCGCGGCATCGGCGTCTCCAGCACCCTGGTGCTGCTGAACGGCCGGCGCATGGCGAACTTCGCCTCGCCCGGCGACAACTCGGGCGTGGACCTGAACAACATCCCGGCCGGCGCCATCGAGCGGGTGGAAATCCTCAAGGACGGTGCCTCGGCCATCTACGGCACCGACGCCATCGGCGGCGTCATCAACTTCATCACCCGCAAGGATTACCGCGGCGCCGATGTCAACGTCTACGCCTCGCGCACCCAGGAAGGCGGCGCCGAGAAGACCGCCGCCTCACTGGGCGGCGGCTTCGGCGACCTGGCCAAGGACCGCTTCAATGTCTTCGGCGTGATCGACGCGCAAAAGCTCGGCGCCTTGCGCAGCAGCGAGCGCGAATTCCTGAAAGAGCGCCCGCTGGCCAGCACCCTGCCCTTCTACATGAGCAGCCGCACCTTCCCCGGCAACATCCGCCTGGCCAGCCGGGCCGCTGCGCGCAAGGTGCAGCTCGATGCGCTCAATGCCGCCGGCTTCAGCTTCAATGGCAAGCCGCTGACTCAGCGCACCATCAACCTCTCGGCCCCGGCCTGCAATCCGCCGGCCACGGTCTACGCGCCCGACAACCTGTCCGAGGCCTGCAGCTTCGACTACATGCAGGACACCGAGCTCTACCCCGAGTCGGAAAAGCTCGCCTTCCTGGGCCGCGGCGTGTTCCAGCTCGCCCCCGAGCACCAGCTCTTTGCCGAGGTGCTGAAGAGCAAGACCACGACCCAGTATGTGGCCAGCCCCAACCCGATCGAAATCACCGCGGTGCCAACCAGCGCCATCAACCCCTTCCTGAGCAAGCCCCTGCCCTTCGGCGGCACGGTGGACATCCGCCAGCGCGTCAGCGAAGCCGGCAACCGGACCAACGAGGTGACCAGCGATGCCGAGCGCCTGGTGGTGGGCGCCAGCGGCAGCCTGGCCTTGTTCGGCGGCTGGGACTATGACATCGCCCTGAACCGCGCCGTCAACCGCTCGACCGATGCCATCGAGGACGGCTACTTCCTCTACAACGAGTTCGTGGCCGGCGTGCGCACGGGCAAGATCAACCCCTTCGGCCCTTCGCCTCAAGCCGGCAAGGACTTGCTGAACAGCATCCGCGTGCAGGATGAATCGCGCCGTTCCAAGGGCACGACCACCACCCTGGACTTCAAACTGAGCGGCAGCCTGGGCCAGCTGGAAGGCGGTGACCTGGGCCTGGCCGTGGGCGCCGAGCTGCGCCGCGAGGTGACCGAGTTCACGCCCTCGGCCCTGCTGCTGACCAACAACATCCAGGGCGACCGCAGCTCGCGCGGCGATGCCCCGGTGGCCAGCAGCAACAGCCGCAAGGTCGGCGCCGTGTTCGCCGAACTGAACGCCCCCGTGAGCAAGACGCTGGAACTGCAAGCCGCCCTGCGCTACGACAAATACAGCGGCGTGGGTGACACCCTGAACCCCAAGCTCGGCGTGCGCTGGCAGCCGAACAAGCAACTGGTGCTGCGCGGCTCGGCCGGCACCGGCTTCCGGGCACCCACCATCACCGAGCTGACCCGCCCGACCTCGTTTGGCAGCAGCTCGGCCTTCCTGACCGACCCCGGCTGCGTGGCCCAGGGCTTTGCCGTCGCCGACTGCACCGACCAATGGCGCGTCGAGCGCCGCAGCAACCCGAACCTCAAGCCCGAGAAATCCAAGCAACTGTCCTTCGGCCTGGTCTTCGAAGCCAGCAAGGACGCCACCGCCAGCCTGGACTACTGGCAGATCCGCAAGACCGATGTCATCAGCGATCTCTCGGAACAGGTGATCCTGGGCAACCTGCCCAAGTACGAGAAGGACTTCGTCAAGCGAGACGAGTTCGGCGAGTTCATCGACACCATCCTGCTCAAGAAGGACAACCAGGGCGAGCTTCGTACCTCGGGCCTGGACCTCGAAATGACCGTGCGCCAAGCTACCGAGGGCTGGGGCCGCTTCACCGCCTCGCTGAGCGGCACCTATGTGCTCAAGTACGAGCGCCAGCCCGGCGCCGGCGAGCCCTTCATGAACAACGCGGGCCAGTTCCTGAGTGACCAGGTGATCCAGAAATGGCGCCACCGCCTGTCCGTCGACTGGGACATGGGCCCTTACGGCCTGACCCTGGGCAACACCTACTACTCGGGCTACCGCGACCACAACACCGCCTTCAACCCCAACACCAGCCAGCTGCTGCCGGCCCGCAGCGTGCAGGCCTATTCGCTGTGGGACCTGTCGGGCTCATGGCGCATCAACAAGCAGCTCAAGCTGCGCGCCGGCATCCAGAACCTGCTGGACACGCAGCCACCCTTCTCCAACCAGGGCTACTACTTCCTGGCCACTTATGACCCGACCTACACCGACCCGCGCGGTCGCAACTTCTACCTGAGCCTGAACTACAGCTTCCGCTGAAGCTGACGCGGCCTCAAAGCAAGGGGGCCGGGTGCATCACGCACCCGGCCCCTTTTTTGATCTTCAATCGCAGCTGGATTTTTTACTTGCTGGGCCCGTCGCCCCGCTCGGGCGCCGGGCCGGTGGCGCGGTCCGGGCCGGGCCAGGCGCTGTACAGCGGTTGCGGCATGCGCACCGGGGTCACGTCGAGGTAGAGGTTGACGACGGTGAACTCCTCGCCGCCCCATTCCTCGGTGCTCCAGCCATAACTGCCCTTGCCCTTGTACAGGCGGAACAGGAAACCGAGCTCGGCCACCGGGTCACCGGGCCTGGGCAGCACGTCGAAGGACAGGCCGCGCACCTCGTTGCGGTTGCTGTCGATCAGATAGGTCATGGCATTGGCGATGGTGGAGTCGCCAAGCATGTCGAGATCGAAACGGTCTTCGGTGAAATAGGGCTTGAAGTCGGGCGCGGTGTGGTCGTGCTTGGCGCCGCGCAGCTTGATGGGCGCGGGCGTGGTCTGCCGGGTCTTGAGGTTGTAGCGGTCGCCCTGGTCCAGGAAGCTCAGGCGCGCGCTGGTCACATTGAAGGCCCCCAGGGTTGGGTCGGTCTTCACATCGGTCAGGTCCACCAGCAAGGCGCCCTTGGCACCGATCACCTCGACCTCATCGCCATGCACCACGGCGGCCGAGTTCTCCTCCACGCCCAGGCCCAGCTTGTAGCCCTTGGCCATCATCAGCGGGATCATGCGGCCGAAGCGGCCGCGCTTGAGGAAATGCTGGTCGACGAACAGGTCGGGGCCGACAAAACCGAGACCGCGGTCGATCTGTTTGCCCTCGGCCCACTTGCCTTTCATGATGTTGATGACGCTGGGCGCGTCACGGAACATCACCGTGCTCATGATGGCGGCACCGGCCGAGGTGCCGGCCACCACGCCGCCGCGGCGGTAGACGTCCCAGATGGCTTCCAGCATGGGCGTGCTGTTGCCGCCCGGCATCAGCACGTCAACGATGCGCTCTTGCGAGCCGCCGGTAAAAAACACGCCGCGGGCGTTCTTGACCTTGGCGATCAAGGACGGGTCGCGCACCACCTTGCTCAGGTCCACCCAGCTGAACTTGGGCGCCACCGGCAAGGCCTCGGCCACGGCGCCGCGCTTTTGCAGCATGTCTACCGCCGTCTTGGCGCTGGCCTCGGGGTCCTCGGCCGCGGTGCCAAAGACGACAAAACGCGCGCCCTTGCCGCCGGCCAGCTGCACGATGCGGCCCCAGACGTCTTCGTTGTCAGCCTTCAATGCACCACCGATGGGAACGGCATAGCCCTTGATGGCACCCTCACCCGCGCCCAGCGGGCCGGGGCCGGCGCTGTTGCTGGCCGGGTTGTTGCTGCCCGCCGTCGAACTGGCCGGTTTGGCCGGCACCGGCGAGGGCGCATGCACGCCCTTGACCGGCGTGGTCGGCGGCGGCGGTGTGGCGCCCAGCACGGTGCCAGCCGGGCCGAAGGTGCCGGGCTTCAAGGTGTGCACCGTGCCGCCCTGGGCAGATGCGCCGACGCTGGCCGTGGCCAGCAGGCCCGCCACCAGGGTGGCGATCAACGAAACAGATACGTG
>JAIXSD010000777.1 GCA_027484885.1 Rubrivivax sp. | reverse complement strand
ACGTCGGTCACTTGGTCCGCCGCCTCGGACGGGCTTGGGTTCTTCGAGCAGCAATCCAAAGCGGTGCTTGTGGACTTGCTCGGTTCACCTGGCGCGAACTCACGCGCTCAGTGAATGTGGGGTGGAACCCAAGGCCTCAATCAGTCCGGCAATCCCATCAGCAAATCGCCACCAGCGTAGAGCCAGCTTTCCCAATCGCAGGCTTCATCTTCCTTCAGTGGCAGGCTGGCGGCCGGCAGCGCAAACACCGCCACGGGCTTGAACGTGCTGGCGGGAGGGCATGAGCGCAAGGCATGCAGGCTGCGGCGGCGGGCCGGGCGGGCGATCACCTTGCGCTGCGGCGCGCGCAGCGAGGCGGTGGTGTCGAGGCGCGAAGCGTGGCTGTGAGGGCGGTGTGTGGACTGCATGGCTGAAGGGCTCCTGTCGATGGATGCAACTGTCCTCCGATGCAGATTGGCCTGATACCCCCGCCAAGGGGTGCCCTCCGATGGGGGATGAAAGATGGCTTGACTGCTGCTCCCAAGCCGAATTGTCAGAGCTGTCAGCGCGAGATGTGCAGGCAGCGTGAATCTCACCGGAAAGAGTGCGCAGTTCGGCGACTCTGCGCCAACGAGCGGGCAAAAAAATGCCCCGGCAGGCGCGAAAGCCTGCAGGGGCCGGTTCAATCGCCGAGGGCGGTAAACCAATCGATCGGGCGTCCGATCGAGGAGACAAAACTGATTTGAGGGGCTGATTCATCGCCGTTTGGGGCGTCAAATCTGCCGGAGGCCACTCAAACTCGATGAATGCCACTATAAGACCAGTTTAGGTCTTTGGCTTCGAAGGATTCCGGCTTTCTATTGCCGTTTTTCGCAAGAATGAACGAAAGCCAGGGGTTTCAGAGTCCAGCCTGCTTGGCCGATTCATGGGCTGCAGCCTCGACGGCCTCGCGCGTCAGCGGCGCGGCAAAGGTCGACATGAAAGCGTAGACGTAGTCGCGCAGGTAGGCGCCACGGCGCACCGCGAGCCGGGTCATGTT
Source organism: Rubrivivax sp. (assembly GCA_027484885.1). Lineage (GTDB taxonomy): Bacteria > Pseudomonadota > Gammaproteobacteria > Burkholderiales > Burkholderiaceae_C > Paucibacter_A. The sequence continues at coordinate 6,220 of JAIXSD010000777.1, read as the reverse complement.
GTCGGCGAAGAGGTGGCGGGCGTCGATGGCGGCCAGGTGCTGGTCGCGGTCTTCATCGTAGGCGATGGAGGCGACGATGCCCACGCCCAGGCCCAGCTCCACATAGGTCTTGATCACGTCGGCGTCCATGGCGGCCAGCACGACATTGAGATCGAGTCCGGCCGTGCGGAAGGCATCGTCGATGTGCGAGCGGCCGGTGTAGCCCAGTTCGTAGGTGATGATGGGGAACTTGGACAGGCGTTCCAGGGTCAAGACCTGACCCTCGGCGGCTTCGCAGGCCAGCTCGTGGTCGGGCGGCACCACCACCGAGTGGGTCCAGCGGTAGCAGGGCAGGGCGATCAGTTCATCAAACTGGGCCAGCGCTTCAGTGGCGATGCCGACATCGGCCTCGCCATCGAGCAGCAGGCGTGCCACCTGCTGCGGCGAACCCTGGTGCAGGTGCAGGCTGACATCGGGGTGGGCGGCGCGGAAATCGCGCACCACCGGCGGCAGGGCATAGCGCGCCTGGCTGTGGGTGGCGGCAATGCGCAGCGTGCCGGTGCCGGCGCGGGCGAAGTCATCGCCGGCGCGGCGCAGATTGTCGGCCTCGTGCAGCATGCGTTCGATGATGGGCAGCACATGGCGGCCCGGCTCGGTCAGGCCGGTCAGGCGCTTGCCGGCGCGCATGAAGATCTCGATGCCGAGCTCGTCCTCCAGCTCGCGGATCTGCCGGCTCACGCCGGGCTGTGAGGTGTGCAGGGCATGGGCCACCTCGGTCAGATTGAAGCCTCGGCGCTGGGCTTCGCGGATGGAGCGCAGTTGCTGGAAGTTCATGCCTCAGGCTGCCTCGGGGGTGCTGGCTGCAGCACGCGGGGTCTCGGTGTTCTGGCCCGCTTCAAACAGGCTCAGGCGGCTGGCGGCCAGGTGCACACGCTGGCCGCTGTACAGGCTCAGGGCCTCGGCGCGTTCGCGGCTCAGCTCCGCCTCCAGGTGCTGGCCCTTGGGGCCGAGCAGCTCAACGCGGGCGCTGGCGCCGAAACTCAAGACGCGTTCCACCGTGGCGGCCAGGCCCTGCGCATCGGCTGCGGTCAGGATTTGCAGCTCATGCGGGCGGGCATAGGCTTGCACCGGGCCGGTGGTGTTGAAGGTGGCGCCGTGCTGCAACTGGTGTTCGCCGATGTGGACCACGCCGTTCTCGGCATGGCCCTCGAAGCGGTTGACCGCGCCGAGGAAGCCGTAGACAAAAGGCGTGGCCGGTTTTTCGTAGACCTCTTGCGGCGTGCCGATCTGCTCGACGCGGCCGTGGTCCATCAGCACCACGCGGTCGGCCACTTCCAGGGCTTCTTCCTGGTCGTGGGTGACGAAGACGCTGGTGATATGCAGCTCATCGTGCAGGCGGCGCAGCCAGCGGCGCAGCTCCTTGCGCACCTTGGCATCGAGCGCGCCGAAGGGCTCGTCCAGCAGCAGCACGCGCGGCTCCACCGCCAGGGCGCGGGCCAGGGCGATGCGCTGGCGCTGGCCGCCGCTGAGTTGGGGCGGGAAGCGATCGGCCAGCCAGTCCAGCTGCACCAGGTTCAGCAGCTCATGAACCTTTTTCTTGATCACCGCCTCGCTGGGCCGCTCCTTGCGCGGCTTGACGCGCAGGCCGAAGGCCACGTTCTCGAACACCGTCATGTGGCGGAACAGGGCGTAGTGCTGGAACACGAAGCCGACCTGGCGCTCGCGCACATGGGTGTCGGAGGCGTCTTCGCCGTCCAGCAAGACCTGACCCCGATCGGCCGTCTCCAGACCCGCGATGATGCGCAGCAGCGTGGTCTTGCCGCAGCCCGAGGGGCCCAGCAGGGCCACCAGCTCGCCGGTGGGGAAGTCGAGGCTGACGTCACCCAGGGCGGTGAAGGCGCCGAAGGACTTGTGGATGTTGCGGACTTGGATGCTCATGTCGATGCTTCCTTCAGGGATCGGTGGGCATTCCACTCGACGAATTGCTTGAGAACGAGGGTGACCAGGGCCAGCAAGGCCAGCAGGGAGGCCACAGCAAACGCAGCCGCGAACTGGTACTCGTTGTAGAGAATTTCCACGTGCAGGGGCAGGGTGTTGGTGTAGCCGCGGATGTGGCCCGAAACCACCGAGACGGCACCGAACTCACCCATGGCCCGCGCATTGCACAGGATCACGCCGTAGAGCAGGCCCCACTTCACATTGGGCAAGGTGACGCGCCAGAAGGTCTGCCAGCCGGAGGCGCCCAGCACCGTGGCTGCTTCCTCTTCATCGCGGCCTTGCGCCTGCATCAGCGGGATCAGCTCGCGCGCCACAAAGGGGAAGGTCACAAAGATGGTGGCCAGCACGATCCCGGGCACGGCAAAGATGATCTTCAGGTCATGCGCCTGCAGCCAGGGGCCGAACCAGCCCTGGGCGCCGAAGAGCAGCACATAGACCAGGCCCGCCACCACCGGTGACACCGAGAACGGCAGGTCGATGAAGGTGATCAGGAGCTGCTTGCCGCGGAAATCATGCTTGGCGATGGCCCAGGCGGCGCTGACGCCGAAGACCAGATTCAGCGGCACCGAGATGGCCGCCGCAATCAAGGTCAGCTTGACGGCCGAGACTGCATCGGCTTCCAGCAGGGAGGCGATGTAGACCTCCCAGCCCTTGCGCAGTGCCTCGTGAAACACCGCCACCAGGGGCATGATCAGGAACAGGGCGAAGAAGGCCAGGCCCAGGGTCAGCAGGGTGATGCGCACCCAGGGCGCTTCGCGGGTGGCGGGGTTGCGCTCATAGCGTCCGGCACTGCCACTCTGCGGCACGCCCAGGCTTGAAACAATGCCGGCCATTATTTGCGTCCTTCCAGACCGTTGCGGCGCGAGCTCCAGGCTTGCAGGCCGTTGATGGCCAGCAGCAGCACGAAGCTGAACACCAGCATCACGGCAGCGATCGCCGTGGCGCCGACATAGTCGTATTGCTCCAGCTTGGAGATGATCATCAGCGGTGTGATCTCGCTGACCATGGGCAGGTTGCCGGCGATGAAGATCACCGAACCGTATTCACCGACCGCGCGGGCGAAAGCCAGGGCAAAGCCTGTCAGCAGGGCCGGCGTCAGCGTCGGCAGCACCACCAGACGGAAGGTCTGCCAGCGGTGGGCGCCCAGGGCGGCCGCTGCTTCCTCCAGCTCGGTTTCCATATCCTCCAGCACCGGCTGCACCGTGCGCACGATGAAGGGCAGGCCGATGAAGATCAGCGCCACCAGGATGCCCAGCGGCGTGAACGCCACCTTGATGCCCCAGGGGGCCAGCAAGGAACCCAGCCAGCCATTGCCCGCGTAGAGCGCGGTCAGCGCGATGCCCGCCACGGCGGTGGGCAGGGCGAAGGGCAGGTCGATCAAGGCATCAACCACCTTCTTGCCGAAGAACTCGTAGCGCACCAGGCTCCAGGCCAGGATCAGGCCGAAGACCAGATTGATGCTGGCGGCCAGCAGCGAGAGCCCGAAGCTCAGCTTGTAAGACGCCACCACCCGTGGCGAGCTGGCGGCGGCCCAGAAGGCCTCAAAGCCATGGCCCGCCGATTTGATGAACACCGCCGACAGCGGGATCAGCACGATCAACGAGAGGTAGAACAAGGTGAAGCCCATGCTTGGGCCGAAGCCGGGCAGGACCCGGCGTTTGGCCCGGCGCGGGCCGGCATCGGCCGCGGGCTGCGCATGCGGCAGGGCGGTGGTCGGAGACATCACGGAGCTGCTCATGGTTTCAGGCAGAGAGGAGGGCGGGCAGGCAAGCAGGCTTCAGCGCTTGATGCCGGCCACGATCTGGTCGTACTGGCCGCCGTCGGCGAAGTGGGTTTTGCTGACCTTGGCCCAGCCGCCCAGCAACTGGTCGACGCTGAAGAGCTTGATCGGCGCGAAGCGCTTTTCTTCGCGCTTGAACACCGCGGCATCACGCGGGCGGAAGTTGTGGCGGGCGATGATGGCCTGGGCCTCGGGGGTGTAGAGGAAGTCCAGATAGGCCTTGGCGGTGGCCGCGGTGCCCTTCTTGGCGACCACCTTGTCGTTGATGGCCACAGGTGCATCCGCTTCGATGGACACGCTGGGGTTGACCACCTCGAACAGGCCCTTGCCGAACTCGTTCTCGATCAGCTCGGCTTCCGATTCAAAGGTCAGCAGCACATCGCCGATGCCGCGCTGGGTGAAGGTGGTGGTGGCGCCGCGGCCGCCACCGTCCAGCACCGGCACGTTGGCGAAGATCTTGCTCACCAGTTCCTTGGCCTGAGCGTCATTGCCGCCCTTGGCCAGCACACTGCCCCAGGCGGCCAGATAGCTGTAGCGGCCATTGCCCGTCACCTTGGGGTTGGGGATGATGACTTGCACGCCGGCACGGGCCAGATCGTTCCAGTCCTTGATGCCCTTGGGGTTGCCCTTGCGCACCAGGAACAGGATGGTGGAGCTGTAGGGCGCGGCATTGTTGGGGAAACGGCTGCGCCATTCCGCAGGCGTGAAGCCCTTGTCGGCCAGTACGTCCACATCGGTCGCCTGGTTCATGGTCACCACATCGGCCTCCAGGCCGCCGATCACGGAACCGATCTGTTTGCTGGAGCCGCCGTGCGATTGGTTGATCGTCAAGGCCTTGCCCGTCTTGGCTTGGTGCTGCTTGATGAAGGCCGGGTTGATCTCTTTGTACAACTCGCGGCTCACGTCGTAAGAGACATTGAGCAGGGTGTCGGCCGGGCTTTGCGCCACGGCGCTTGCAGGTATCAGGCTCCAGGCCAGCAGGGCAGTGGCGGCCAGGGCGACGGTGCGGCGGGAGGTCTTTTCCATGATGTCAGGCGGGGCAGGGCATGCCCAGGTTTGGATGCAGGCTCGCACTGTGCCTGCCGGCCTTTATTCGTGGAACAACAGTTTTCTAATTTGTTTATCCGTCTGATGAATAAGAAAAGGGCCCGATTGGGGCCCTGTTGTACGTGCAGCGCTGGCAAACCCGCGCCGGCGCCGGCCAGCTGCGCTGAGGCTGCAGGTGCGCGCCCGGTGGTGGCGCTGAAGAATCGGTCCGGGCCGTGCGGGCGCTTGCTCACTTTCGCTTTCCCCATGCACCCCATCAGCAAGTGCGCACACGGCCCGGCCTATCCCCTGTGCAGGCCGCCGTGGCGGTGGGCTGGAATGCAGCCCTCGCACACGACCCAGTGGCACAGGTCACCGGTCTTTCCTGACTCTTCGTCTTCCTCTTCGTCCCTCGGGCCGCGTCTTTGTCGCGGCCTTTTCCTCGTGACGATGTTTCTTGGTGTTCGCCGTGGACGGCTCGCTTGCCGCCCTTCGCGAAGCTCAGTCTAGGTGGCGCCTCGTGCCGCGCCCAAGAAGCTTTGCGCAGGAGCTTGGCTGCATAACGAATAAGTCAGGCAGCATGGCACCCCCGCTTCGGGAAGCCGTGCGCGCTCATTTGGGCCCGACGGTGATCCAGCGCCACTCCAACCAGTTGTCGGGGCGGTGCACCACCTGGATGTGGTTTCGGGCGGCCCAGGGGATGAACTGGCGGTGCAGGGGGATGTAGTGCACCTGCTCGGCCTGGCGTTTGAAGGCCTGCTTGATCAGCTGCTGGCGCTTGGCCTCATCGGGCTCTTTGCTGGAGGCGGCGACCAGGGCGTCGAGCTCATCGTCCTTGAAGTTGCCGCGGTTGTATTCCCCCACGCCTTTTTCGCCGCGGTTGCGGAAATGCGAGGTGAAGATGCTCTCGGGGTCGGTGATCGAGCCGCCCCAGCCGAACAGATAGGCCGAGGTGTCCAGCTGCTCCAGCTTGCTGAAGATCAGGCCCTTGGGCTGCGCATTCACGCGGGTCTTGATGCCGAGCTTGGCCCATTGCGAGGCCAGAGTCATGCAGATGCGCTCGTCGTTGACGTAGCGGTTGTTGGGGCAGTCCAGCGTGAACTCGAAGCCATTGGCGTAGCCGGCCTCGGCCAGCAGCTTCTTGGCCGCGGCCAGGTCGTAGGGCAGGCGCGCCTCCAGGGCTGGGTCCTTGAAGCTGCCCAGGGGCGAGGGCACCAGGGCGCCGGTGGGCGCCGACTGGCCGTTCATCAGCTTGGTCTTGATGGTCTCGATGTCGATCGCCTGGTAGAGCGCGCGCCGCACCCGCACATCCTTGAAGGGGTTCTTGCCCTTGACATTGCTGTAGAGCAGCTCGTCCCGGCCCTGGTCCAGGCCGATGAAGATGATGCGGTTCTCGGGCCCATTGACGATCTTGACCCCGGGTGTGCGGGCCAGGTT
>JAIXSD010000374.1 GCA_027484885.1 Rubrivivax sp. | reverse complement strand
CTCCAGCTCCACCTCGATGCCGCTGAGCGCCTCGCCGTAAAACGGGCTGCTGATGCGCTGTGTGACCACGCCGATGCTCATGGTGCGCCCGCCGGCCAGTCCGCGCGCCACCGGGTTGGGGCGGAAACCGAGGGTGCGAATGGCCTCGTCCACCGCCGCCCGCTTGAGCTCGCTGACTGTGGCTGTGCCATTCAGGATGCGCGACACGGTGCTGGGCGAGACCCCGGCCCGGGCCGCCACCTGCTCGAGCGTGACCACGCCCTCCGCTCGGCTTGACGGCGCTTTCTTGGCTGCGGGTTTGGCTTGCACAGACGGTCCTTTCCTCGGGGGCTGGACAGTGTAGGCGGCCCCAGGCTTGGCCACGGCGCGACCCCCGCGCATGCCCCACTAGGGTTTACGCGGCTTGGTGCGACGGGTCTGCCGGCTCAGAATTGTGAAAGCGCTTTCAAAGCGTCAACACACAAAAAAGCAATGACACGAGACAAGTCACCCGACACGCGTCGGCGCCAGCTGCTGGCGGCCGCTGCGCTGGCGCCGCTGGCCGGCCAGGTGCCAGCCCAGGGCGCGCAGCAGCAACAACAGCAGCAGCTGGTGGTCGCCGCTTTTCCGCTGCTGGATCAGGTCATCAAGCAGGCCCTGCCCGCCTGGAGCCAGGCGCAGGGTGGCGTGCAGGTCGAGGTGATCAGCCGCCAGTACGACGACCACCACACGGCCATGACCACGGCCCTGTCTTCGGCCAGCGCCAGCCATCTGCCCGACGTGATCGCGCTGGAGACCATGTATATGGGCCGCTTCTCGCTGGGCGCCGGCCTGCAGGACCTGTCCGGCCCGCCCTACATGGCCGAAGGCCTGCGCGAACGCTTCGTGCCCTTTGCTTTCGAGCAAGCGCGCAACCGCGAGGGCGCGGTGGTGGCGATCCCCGCTGACATCGGCCCGGGCTCGATGTTCTACCGCGCCGATGTGCTGGAGCGCGCCGGCCTGGGCCTCAAGGACCTGAGCGAAAGCTGGGAGGCCTACGTGCAGGCCGGCGTGCAAATCAAGGCCCGCACCGGCGCCTACCTGCTGGCCCATGCGCGCTATCTGAAAGACATCGTGCTGTTCTCCAGCACCCCGGCCGGCCAGAGCATTTACTTCGACGCCCAGGGCCGGCCCAGCATCAGCAGCCCGCTGTTCCAGCGTGCCTTCGAGCTGGCGCAAAAGGTGCGGCGCCTGGGCCTGGACGCCATCGTCGACACCTGGCGCAATGACTGGAGCGAACACCTGCGCCGCGGCAAGCTGGCGACCGAGCTCTCGGGCGCCTGGATGGCCAGCCAGATGGCCAAATCGGTGGCACCCAACACCCATGGCCTGTGGCGCGCGGCCCAGTTGCCCGGCGGCAGCTTTGGCGGCTGGGGTGGCAGCTACTACGCCATCCCGCGCCGCTCCGATCCGCGCCGCAAGGCCCTGGCCTGGTCGCTGATCCAGCACCTGACCCTGAGCCGCGAGCTGCAGCTCAGCGCCTTCAAGAACCAGGACGCCTTCCCCGCCCTGCTCAGCGCCCAGGACGACCCCTTCTTCGACGAGCCGGTCGATTTCCTCGGCGGCCAGCGTGCGCGCCAGCTCTGGCGCGAGGCGGCCCGCCGCATCCCCGCCCGGCCCCTGCACCGGCAGAACAAGTTCGCCGAGGAGGTGGTCAATGGCGAGCTCGACAACGTGCTGATCTACGGCAAATCCATTGCCAAGGCCCTGGCCGATGCCCAGGCCTTGCTGGTTCACAGGGCCACACGATGATGAACAAGACGAGCCCGTCATTTCGCCTGCCCCGTGCCTGGGTGCCTTATCTGCTGCTCAGCCCCTTCCTGGCGCTGTTCTCGGTCTTCGGCCTGTTCCCCCTGCTGTTCTCGCTGTGGATGGCCTTCCAGAGCTGGGAACCCACGGCCGGGCTGGAGGCCATGCGCTTCACCGGCCTGGAGAACTTCATCTTCGTGCTCGGTGACGCCTGGTTCTGGAAAGCCCTGGGCAACACGCTCTGGTTGGCCGTGTTCTCGGGCCTGCCCCAGCATCTGGTGGCCCTGCCTCTGGCGGTCTTCATCAACCGCGCTTTCGGGCGCCACGGCCACAGCGTGGCGGCCGCCTACTTTCTGCCCTACATCACCTCGACGGTGGCCATCGCCATGATGTTCACCTCCCTGCTGTCCACCGACTACGGCCTGATCAACGCCATGCTCAAGTGGGCCTTTGGCATGGAGGCGATCAACTGGCTGTGGCAGCCGCAGACCCTCAAGCCGGCCGTGGCCATGGTGGTGTTCTGGCGCTATCTGGGCTTCAACCTGGTGCTCTACCTGGCCGCCCTGCAGACCATCCCGCGCGAGCTCTATCAAGCCGCCAAGCTCGACGGCGCGGGCTCCTGGTCCTGCTTCCGCTACATCACCCTGCCGGCGCTCAAGCCCATGATGCTGTTTGGAATAACCCTGAGCATCATCGGTGGCATGCAGCTTTTCGAAGAACCGTTCATTCTGACCAACGGCCGCGGCGGCCCCGACCAGGCCGCCATGACGGTGGCCATCTACGTCTACCGCCTGGCCTTTGACTTCAGCGACTTCGGCGCCGCCAACGCCATCTCCTGGCTGCTGTTCGCCCTGCTGGCCACCATGACCTGGCTGACCAACCGCGCTTTCAAGGACCGCAAGCCATGAGCCGCCTGTCGACCAAAACCCTCTCACGCGGGGCGGCCTACCTGCTGGTGGGTGGTGGTGCCCTGCTGATGCTGGCGCCCTTCTACTTCATGTTCGTGTTCGCCACCCAATCGAACGCAGCCATCTTCAATGTGCCGCCGCCGCTGTGGTTCGACGGCGAGCTGGGCCGCAATCTGCAGACCCTGACCACCCGCCTGCCCTTTTGGCGCAATCTGGGCTGGAGCCTCTATGTGGCGCTGATGTCCACGCTACTCACCCTGCTGTTCTGCTCCATGGCCGGCTATGCCTTTGCCATGCTGGAATTCCGCTTCAAGCAGCCGCTGTTCCTGCTCGTCATGGGCACCCTGCTGGTGCCGCCCTTCATGACCATGATTCCCAATTTCATGGTCATGGACGCCCTGGGCTGGCTGGATACGCACCGCGCGCTCTACATCCCCGGCGCGGCCGGCGCCTTCGGCATCTACCTGGTGCGGCAGTTCGCGGCCGCCTCGGTGCCGATGGAGCTGCTCAAGGCCGCGCGCATGGATGGCTGCAGCGAGTTCGGCATCTACTGGCGCATCGCCCTGCCCCTGCTGCGCCCGGCCCTGGGCACCCTGGGCCTGATCACCTTCATCGCTTCCTGGAACAACTTCATGGCCCCGCTGGTGGTGCTGCGCCAGGCCGAGAGCTACACCCTGCCCCTGGCCCTGCGCAGCCTGCAGGCCACCGTCAACACCGAGTGGGGCGCCATCATGGCCGGTTCGGCCATTGCGACCCTGCCCTTGATCGTCCTCTTCGTCATTTCATCCCGCCAACTGATCGCCGGTCTGACCGCTGGCGCCGTCAAATAATGTCCGCTGCAACTCACACACCCACCTCCTCGGCTGACGTTCCCGCCAGCTTCCCGGCCGACTTCCTGTTCGGCGTGGCCACCAGCAGCTTCCAGATCGAGGGCGCGACCCAGGTCGACGGCCGTGGCGAATCCATCTGGGACCGTTTCTGCCGCCAGCCCGGCGCCATCTCCGACGGCAGCAATGGCGACATCGCCTGCGAGCATTTCGATCGCCTGGAGCAAGACCTGGACCTGATCGCCTCGCTGGGCGTCAACTGCTACCGCTTCTCGCTGGCCTGGCCGCGCATCCAGCCCACGGGCCGGGGCGAGTGGAACGCCGCCGGCCTGGGCTTTTACGAGCGCCTGGTCGATGGCCTGCTGGCGCGCTGCATCAAGCCGGTCGCCACGCTCTACCACTGGGACCTGCCGCAAGCCCTGCAAGACCAGCAAGGTGGCTGGGCCGCGCGCGACACGGTGCACCGCTTCGTCGACTACGCCCGCCATGTGCAAAAGCATCTGGGCGACCGGCTCTACGCCCTGTCCACCCACAACGAACCCTGGTGCACCGCCACCCTGGGCCATGACACCGGCGTGCACGCGCCGGGCCTGCGCGACCGCGCGCTGGCGGCCCAGGTCTCGCACCACCTGCTGCTCAGCCACGGCCTGGCCATGCAAGCCATGCGCGCCGAAGGCGGTTGCAAGAACCTCGGCATCGTGCTGAACATGGGCCCCAGCGTGCCCGCCACCGCCCACCCGGCCGACATCGCCGCAGCCCGCCTGGCCGATGCAAAAAGCCGCCGCTGGTACAGCGACCCGCTGTTCAAGGGCGAGTACCCGGCCGAAGCCCTGGCCGACCTGGGCGCCGACGCGCCCAAGATCGAAGCCGGCGACATGGCCGCCATGCGCGCGCCCATGGATCACCTGGGCATCAACTACTACACCCGCTACGTGGTCAATGCCGATGGCCGGCCCTGGGTCGCCCGCGAGCACGGCCTGCCCGCTTCGGACATGGACTGGGAGGTCTACCCCGAAGGCCTGACCGACATCCTCTGCCGCATGCACGCGGACTACCCCGACATGCCACCGCTCTACATCACCGAGAACGGCGGTGCCTTCCCCGACCAGACCTGGGTCGACGGCCATGTGCACGACCTGGACCGGCTCGACTACCTGCGCACCCACATCGCCGCCACCGCCGAGGCCCGCCGCCGCGGCGTGCGGGTGGACGGTTATATGGTGTGGAGCCTGATGGACAACTTCGAGTGGGGCTTTGGCTACTCCAAGCGCTTCGGCATCGTCCATGTCGACTACGACACCCAGGTTCGCACGCTCAAGGCCAGCGCCCTCTGGTACCAAGACCTGCTGCGCCAGTGGCGCGCCCAAGGCTGAGGCACTGCCATGCACCACGCTGCCCTGCATCCCACCCGGCCGCTGATGGCCGTCCTGGCCTCACTGCTGGTCGCCTGCGGCGGCGGTGGCGCGACGGCCTCGCCTGCTCCGGCACCTGCTCCGGCCCCGGCTCCATCGCCAGCCCCTGCCCCTGCCCCTGCGCCATCCAATCGCTGGACACTGGTCTGGGCCGATGAGTTCGAAGGCGCCGCCGGCACCCTGCCCGATGCCAAGCACTGGAACTACGACCTCGGCAACAAGGAAGCCAATGGCTGGGGCAACCACGAGCTGCAGTACTACACCCAGGCGGCCCGCAATGCGGCACTCGACGGCCAGGGCAACCTGCTGCTGCGGGCCGAAAAGCAAGCCAACGCCGGCCCCTGCTGGAACGACAAGCCCTGCGAGTACAGCTCGGGCCGCCTGCGCAGCGACGGCAAGGTCAGCTTCAGCTACGGCAAGCTGGAAGCCCGCATCAAGATCCCCGGCGGCCCCGGCATCTGGCCGGCTTTCTGGACCCTGGGCGAGGACAAGCTGCCCTGGCCCGCAGCCGGCGAAATCGATGTGCTGGAAAACATCGGCAAGGAGCCGCTCCATGCCTACGGCACCGTCCATGGCCCGGGTTATTCGGGTGCCCAGGGCATTGGCAAGCGCTTTGTCAGCGCCAAGCCCTTGTCCGAGGACTTCCATGTCTTCACCCTGATCAAGCGTCCGCAGGAGCTGATCTGGTTGGTCGACGGCGTCGAGTTCCACCGCCTCACCCCGGCCGGCCTGCCCGCGGGCGCACCCTGGGTGTTCGAGCGCGCTTTCTTTGTCATCCTCAATCTCGCCGTCGGCGGCGACTGGCCGGGCAACCCCGATGCCAGCACGCCCTTCCCGGCCGAGATGCGGGTCGACTGGGTGCGCATCTACAAAGAGGACTGAGCCATGCAGTTCAGCCGGCATCGTGCCCTCACAGCCCGAACCGGGCCCAGAACCGCGCCCCCGCGCCGGATCGAGGCGCCGCTGCG
>JAIXSD010000773.1 GCA_027484885.1 Rubrivivax sp. | reverse complement strand
GTCAAGCTGCTGGCCCGGGGCAGCAAGATCAGCGCAGCCCAGCGCGAGCGCCTGCTGCAGCACAAGCTGCAAAAACCGCTCGAACATTGCCTGGGCTTGAGCGAGGGCATCTCGCCGCAGAGGCTGGCCGAGGTGGCCCATGCCCTGCTTGAGCGCTACCCTTTGCTGGCCGGCTTGTGCAGCCATGCGCGGGCGCGGCCGGCGGCCGAGTCCCTGGCGCACCTGCCGCTGTCGCCGCCGTTGCAGGCCTTGCTGACCATCTACGCCCAGCGCGGGCCGGATCGTCTGGAGCATGCCGTCGGTGTGGCCCTGGCCGCCCTGGGCCTGGGCCGGCGCCTGATGCCGGGCGATCTCGAAGCCCATCGCCTCTTGAAGCTGGCCGGCCTCTTGCACGATGTGGGCGAGCTTTATTTGCAGCCCGATTACCTGCGCCGCGATCTGCCCCTGCATGCCGAGCAGTGGCGCCATCTGGTCAGCCACCCCATCATCAGCCATCGGGTGCTGCATGGCATTGAGGGCGGCGGGCCGGCGCTGGCCGCGCTGGTGATCAGCCACCACGAGCGGCTCGATGGTTTTGGTTACCCGCAAGGCCTGCGCGGCGAGGCCGAGCTGGGCCTGCCAGCGCAGATCCTTGCCGCGGCCGAATGGCTGGTGGGGCTCATGGAAAGCGGCGCCAGTCCGGTGGTGCATGCCAGCATCGCCACCAAGCTGATCCCGGGCGAGTTCAGCGATCAGTTGCTGGAAGAACTGCGTCAGGTGTCGGCCGCCAGTGCTGGCCCGCATGGCCTGCCGAACGAAGCGGCCAGCCTGGCCGATGCCCTGCCCAAGGCGGTGCGGGTGGCGATTGTGCTGCGCAGCTTCCGCCGCTCCCGTGAACAGATTGAGGCGCGCCTGGCCGACGCCAGCCCGGCCCTGCGCAGCATGCTGGAGTTGTTCCTGCACCGGCTGCAGCAGCTGCAAACCTCCTTCACCAGCGCCGGCCTGGACACTGGCCAGCCCGAACAGGTCTTTGACGAGCTGGTGGCTGAAGCCGGTGCGGTGAAGGTGGAAGTGGTGTCGCTGGTGCGCGAGTTCAGCTGGCGCATGCGAGAGCTGGAGCGCGAATCGCTGATGCGCGCCAGTCAGCTCAGCAGCGAGGATCAGGCCCTGTTGCAGGGCCTGATCGACACGCTCAAGGCCGACCTCAGCCCTTCTTGATCAGCAGGGCCGGGTCGATCGGCAGCTGGCGCAGGCGCACGCCGGTGGCGGCAAAGATGGCGTTCGCCACCGCCGGCGCCAGCGGCGGCGTGCCGGGTTCGCCGATGCCGCCGGGCGCTTCCTGGCTGGCCACCATGTGGACTTCGACCTTGGGCATCTCGCTCATGCGCACGACCGGGTAGTCGTGGAAGTTGCTCTGCTCCACGCGCCCGTCCTTGTGCGTGATCTTGCCGTAGAGCGCGGCCGAGAGGCCGTAGCAGATGGCGCTCTCGACCTGATGGCGAATGGTCAGCGGGTTGACGGTCTGACCGCAGTCCACAGCCGCCACCACGCGGTGCACCTTGGGCACCCCGTCCTTGCCCACCGAGACCTCGGCCACCTCGGCGACAAAGCTGCCGAAGCTCTCGGCCGCAGCAATGCCGCGGAACACGCCCTTGGGCGCCTTCTTGCCCCAGCCGGCCTTGGCGGCGGCCAGGCGCAGCACGGCCTGCAGGCGCGGCTGCTTGCTCAGCGCCGCCAGGCGGAACTGCAGCGGGTCGGCGCCGGCCGCATGGGCCATCTCGTCGATGAAGCTTTCCAGGAAGAAGGCGTTCTGCGAATGCCCCACCGAGCGCCAGAACCAGACCTGCGGGCCGGGCTCGGCGCGGCCGTAGGCGACGCGCAGATTGGCGATGTCGTAGGGCTGGTCGGCCAGGCCTTCCACGGCCATGGAGTCCACGCCGCTCTCGGGGATCTTCATGAAGCCCGACGCCGCCATGATGGAGGGTGAGCCCACATCGGCGCGCAGCATGCTGGGCCGACCTTGGGCGTCCAGCGCCGCTTCGAAGTGCACGGCCGAGGCCGGGCGGTAGAAGCCGGCGGCCATGTCGTCGGCGCGGTCGTAGATCAGCTTGACCGGCCGGCCGCTGATCTTGGACAGCAGGGTCGCCGCGATGGTGAAGTCATGCGCAAAGCGCCGGCCGAAACCGCCGCCCAGCAAGGTGGTGTTCACCTTGACATTGGCCTGCGGCACGCCGGCCACCTGGGCCACCACCATCTGGGTCGGCCCCGAGCCTTGGGTGCCCACCCAGACCTCGGCCCGGTCCGCCTGCACCCAGGCCAGGCAGTTGAGGGGCTCCATGCAGGCCTGGGCCAGATAGGGCACTTCGTAGCGGGCGCTCAAGGTCTTGCCGGCGTTGGCCGCCGCGTCCTTGAGGTTGCCTTGGTCCACCGCCACGGCCGTGGCCTGCTCGGCCCCTTGATGCAGCATGGCGCTGACCTGTGCCGCTGAAAGTGCCGCCTGCTCGGGCTTGGCGCTCAGGTCCCATTCAAGTTTGAGGGCTTGGCGGCCTTGCTGCGCCGCCCAGTAACCCTGGGCCAGCACGGCCACACCGAAGGGCAGGGTGATGACTTGCACCACGCCTTTGACCGCGCGCGCAGCCGCCTCGTCCATCTGCTTGGGCTTGGCGCCGTCAAAAGGTGCACGCGACAACACGGCAACCACCATGCCCTCGACCTGGGCGTCGATGCCGTAGCGGGCCGTGCCATTGGTCTTGGACGGGGTGTCCAGGCGGCGTGTCGGCTGGCCGATGATCTTGAAGTCGGCCGCGGCCTTGAGTTTGGGGGCGCTGGGCACGGGCTGCTGCGCAGCGGCCGCGACCAGGGCGCCGTAGGACACTTTTTGCCCCGCCGGGCCCAGCACATGGCCGCGCTCGGTGCGCAGCTGCGCAGCCGGCAGCTGCCATTGGGCGGCGGCCGCGGCCACCAGCATCTCGCGCGCGGCGGCGCCGGCCTGGCGCAGCGGTTTCCAGTGGGCGCGCACGGTGGTGCTGCCGCCGGTCGCTTGCATGCCGAACATGGGGTTGTTGTAAGCGGTGTCAGCCGAGGCCTGCTCGACCCCGACCTGACGCCAGTCGGCGTCCAGCTCTTCGGCCAGCAGCATGGGGATGGAGGTCAGCACCCCCTGGCCCATTTCCGAGCTGCCGCAGATGACGGTGACGCGGTTGTCCGGCGTCAGGCGCAGCCAGGCATGAGGGGTGAAGGTGTTGCTGGTCTGAGCTTGTGCCTGGCGGGGGCTCAGCGGCAGGGCAAAGCCGATGCTCAGAGCGGCAGCGCTGCCGGCGCCAGCCTGCAGCAGCTGACGGCGGTTGAGGCTGGGGCTGACCGAAGCGGTGTGGCGTGTGTCCATCTCAAGCTCCCTTGTGGTTGCTCAGCGTGGCCGAGGCGTCGTGGATGGCGACCCGGATCTGGTTGTAAGTGCCGCAGCGGCAGATGTTGCCGCTCATGGCCTGGTCGATGTCGGCATCGCTGGGCTTCTTCTTCGCGGCCAGCAGGGCGCAGGCGCTCATGATCTGGCCGCTCTGGCAGTAGCCGCATTGCGGCACATCGAGCTTGACCCAGGAGGCCTGCACGGCGCGCCCGGTCTTGCTGGCGCCGATGCCTTCGATGGTGGTCACTTTCTTGCCGGCGGCGGCCGACAGCGGGGTCGAGCAAGCGCGCACCGGTTGGCCATCGAGGTGCACGGTGCAGGCGCCGCACAGGGCCATGCCGCAGCCGAACTTGGTGCCGGTCAAACGCAAGTCCTCGCGCAACGCCCACAGCAGGGGCATGTCGGGGTCGGCGTCGAGGGAAGTGGCCTGGCCGTTCACGGTCAGCTGGATGCTCATGGGCGTCTCCTGGGGTGGGGAGGGTGGGCGAAAAGGGGGGGGAGTTCGGCGCGAACCAAGGAGGCGGGCCACAGCCCGGCCAGACCTTGCGCTGCGTGCAGCTTACACAGACTGGGCCGTTCTTGCAGGGCGATGTGGATTGTCCGAGCGCCGGGCTGGCTGAGGCTTGGCGGGCCCGCCCGTGTGCTGGGTCCCGGGTGGGCACAGGATCGCCCCTGGGTGCGTGGCGCTCCTTCCGCGTGTGCCTTCAGCCATGCCAGAGTCGAGGCAGGCCGGCAAGGCTGCCAGCCTCCTCCTTCCTCCCCTCCGATGAGCCCGGCATGAGGGCTGACCCTCTTGTTTCTTCGTCCTGGGGTGCCTAACGTCAATCCTCTTCGTACTCAATCCGCCCCTGCCTCGCTCGGGCCATGCCGCCATGTCGATCCAGCTGCCCGTGCTTCCCTGCCTGTCTTTGCGCCAGGCCTTGTGGGTCTTGCGCCTGGGCGTCCCGGCCCTGTTCATGGCCCATGCGGTGACGCGCATCTTCAATGGCACGATCCCGCGCTTTGCCAGCTACCTCTCGCAGTTCAGCTTTCTCCCCGAACCGCTGCTCTGGGTCTGGGCCATCACGGCCACCGAGATCATTGCCGGCAGCTGCCTGATCCTGGGCATCGCCATGCGCTGGGCCGCGGCCGCCCTGGCCGTCGTCGCGCTCGGTGGCATGGCCTTGATCCATGTGCACCGCGGATGGTTTGTTGGCGAGCACGGCTCGGGCGGGATGGAGTACAGCGTTTGCCTCTTGCTCGGCCTGCTGGTGCTGGCGGCGGCGGATCACGAATTCGCGCAAAAGCCCCCGTCGCCCACTCTTGAGGCCTGAGGCGGGCCTTTCCGGCGCCTCTGCAGCGGCGCCTTGCCCCGGGGGCTTGCCGTGCCGTGCCTTGCGCGAACGGATCGGCCTGTTGGGTCTGTGCACGTTCAGCCCGCCTTGCGACCGCCTCAGCGCGCTCCAGCGTGATGAACTTGGCACTGTTTACAGCGCCTTACCCCTTGTTGCAGCCTTCCGCGGCATCGAAGCGCAGCATGGCCCCCACACAGTTCAGAACAACACCGAACTGAGGGACCGCGCCCCAGCGTGGCACCCTCGGCACGGAGCGTCGGTCAGGGTCCGCGCTCCACGGCGTCGATTGGGGGTACATCATGAGATTTGAAGGTCGTTTGACGGCCTGGGCCGCTTTGCGCGGCTACGGCAGCATTGCGCCGCTGGAGGGCGGCGAGGAATTGTTCGTCCACATCTCGGCCTTTCCTCCGGACGGCGAGCAGCCGCTGCTGGGCGAGGTGCTGAGCTTCGAGGTGGTGATCGGCCGCGACGGCCGCAAGCAGGCCATGCGGGTGCAGCGCTCCAAGCGCCGCCTGCCCGAGGCCGCGCCAGCATCGGCGCCCAAGGCCCGCTTGCAGGGCGCGGCCTACCACCAGCGGCGTCAGCTGCAGCGCCGCCTGCGCTGGGCCTCGGTGTGCGCGGCCTTGCTGCTGGCCCTGGGCACGGTGGTTTGGCTGGACATGAGCCGGGCCGACACGCCGGCGCAGATGCTGCACAAGCTGAGCCTGGCCTGGGGGCATTGAGGCCCCGGCCTCTTTTGCTTGTCGGCGCGCCCGGTGTCAGTCCCGCACCCAGGCCATGCCGCCGCCACCGCTGCCCTTGCGCTCGGCGTTCTTGCGCGTGCGCAGCACGGCTTCGAAGGCCTGCTGCGCACCGTTGTTCAGCGCCACCAGCAGGCCGCTCATATCGTCGACGCTGAGGGTGTCGGTGTCGCGGCGGAACTGTTTGATGGCCGGTGCCAGCATCTCCTTGGCCACCGCTGGGTGCGTGACCGCCACCACCAGCATGGCGCTGAAGAGATCGGGGAAGCGGGTGCACAAGGCCTTGATGCGCTTGAGCGCCTGGGCCGGTGAGCTGCGATGACCGGGCGCGATCCACTGCACCTCGTCATTGGCCTGTATCAGCTCGGCCTCGAGGATGCGGATGCGGGTCAGCAGGTACTCGCAGTCGCGCGCCGCCATGGCTTGCAGCTCGGCTTCGTCATCGCTCTCCGCGTGGGGGTAGCGCTCTTGCACCATCTGGGCAAGCGCGGCTTCGAGCTCGGGCAGGGTCGGGGCGGGAACTTCAGCCATGACGACAAGAGGCCTGGGCGACAGGCCGAGGGAGCGCGGCAGACAGCGGCGGGATTCTCTGGTTTCGACCGTCGGGCCCCGAACTTGAGCGGCGCAGGCCCGCCCGGGCGATTTTTATGACGCCACGATGGCGCCCCGGCCCGGGCATGCCCTAGGGCGCAAGCGCGGATGGCCTCGGCACAATGCCCGCTCCTGTCTTGTCGCGCAGTCCTGGAACAAGCCAGCCAGCCCTGAATCCCGGTCTCCGACACGGACACGATG
The DNA here is from genome assembly GCA_027484885.1 of Rubrivivax sp. Lineage (GTDB taxonomy): Bacteria > Pseudomonadota > Gammaproteobacteria > Burkholderiales > Burkholderiaceae_C > Paucibacter_A. The sequence continues at coordinate 790 of JAIXSD010000773.1, read as the reverse complement.
CCATGAATGCTCCTGCCAATTTCCTGAACCGCCGCGGTTTTGTCGCCGGTTCCCTGACCCTCGGTGCGGGCCTGGCCCAGGCCGGCGCTGCCAGCCAGCTGCCGGTGGCGCCGATGCCTTCCGCCCGCTTCGACGCCCTGGACCTGCAGGCCATCCAGCAAGGTCTGGCAGGCGGCCAGCTCAGCTGCGAAAGCCTGACCCGGCACTACCTGCGCCGCATCAACACGCTCGACCGCCAGGGCCCGCAGCTGCGCTCGGTGATTGAGCTCAACCCCCATGCTCTGGCCGAGGCCCAGGCGCTGGACCGTGAACGCCGCGACAAACGCCGCGGTCCGCGCGGCCCGCTGCATGGCGTGCCGGTGCTGATCAAGGACAACATCGCCACTGCCGATGCCATGAGCACCACGGCCGGCTCCCTGATGCTGGCTGGCCTGCATGCCAGCCGCGATGCCTTTCTGGTCACCCGCCTGCGTGCGGCCGGCGCCCTGATTCTGGGCAAGACCAATCTCAGCGAGTGGGCCAATATCCGTTCCAGCCGCTCCACCAGCGGCTGGAGCAGCCGCGGCGGCCAGACCCGCCACCCCCATGTGCTGGCGCGCAACCCCAGTGGCTCCAGCTCCGGCTCGGCCGTGGCCGTGGCGGCCAGCTTGTGCGCCCTGGCCGTGGGCACTGAGACCGATGGCTCCATCACCTCGCCGGCCAGCATCTGCGGCATCGTCGGCCTCAAGCCCACGGTGGGCCTGGTCAGCCGCAGCGGCATCATCCCCATCTCGGCCAGCCAGGACACGGC
>JAIXSD010000621.1 GCA_027484885.1 Rubrivivax sp. | reverse complement strand
TCCTTCTCCACCGCCTTGCGGGCGTTGTCATGGGCAAAGGTCCAGCCGCCGTCGCCGACCGGGCCGACGTAGGCAAACGCAATCTTCAGCGGCTCGGCCTTGGCGGCGCTGGCCGAAGCCGGTGCCGAGGCCGCGGACGGCGCCGGCGCGTCCTCCTTCTTGCCGCAGCCGACCAGGGCGGCGCTGAGCAGCAGGCCCGAGCAGGCGGCCAGTTTCAAAGCATGGCGTTTGGGGAGATCAGACGGCGAGGACATGGTGCGCACTCCTTGTGATGAAGCTTCGGGGGAAGAGAACCGGGGAATCAGGAACCGGGGGGTCAGGACCCGGGGAAAAACGGCTTGCCCAAGGCAGCCGGCATATTGGCACGAATGAAACCGGGCTTGCTGGAGATCAGCACCAGCACGGCAATCGTGCTGAGGTAGGGCAGCATGCTCAGGAACTGGCTGGCGATCTGCACGCCCTGCCCTTGCAGATGGAACTGCAGCATGGTGACAAAGCCAAACAGATAGGCACCGGCCAGCACACGCGCCGGGCGCCAGGTGGCAAAAGTCGTCAGGGCCAGGGCGATCCAGCCCTTGCCGGCCGTCATGCCCTCCACCCACAGCGGCGTGTAGACCACCGAGAGAAAGGCACCCGCCAGACCACACAGCGCCCCACCGGCCACCACCGCCGCCAGGCGGATGCGCCGCACGGGGTAACCGAGCGCATGCGCGGACTCGGGCGACTCGCCCACCGCGCGCAGCACCAGGCCGGCGCGCGAGCGATACAGGAACCAGGCCAGGAACAAGGTCAAAGCCATGGCCGCGTAGACCAGCGGATGCTGCTTGAACAAGGCCGGGCCGATGAAGGGGATGTCGGCCAGCACCGGGATCTCGAAACTCGGCCGCGGGCCCAGCTTCTCCTGCGTGTAGCGCAGGCCGACAAAGGCCGAGAAGCCGCTGCCGAACAGGCTCAGCGCCAGGCCGGCCGCGTACTGGTTGGTGTTGAGCCAGATCACCAGCAGCCCAAACAAGGCCGCCAGCAGGCCGCCCGCGCCCATGCCGGCAGCAAAGGCCAGCCCATCGCTGCCGCTGTGCACGGCGGTGGCATAGCCGGCGATGGCAGCCACCAGCATCAGGCCTTCGGCCCCGAGGTTGACGATGCCGGCCCGCTCGTTGATGAGCAGGCCCAGGGCCGCCAGGGCCAGCAAGGTGCCGGCGTTCAGCGAGGCGGCGATCAAGAGCGCAATGGCGTCCATGGCAGCCTCAAACACCCACCGCGCCGGCACCCATCGATGGGCGGCGCAGGCGGATGCGGTGGTGGATCAAGGTGTCGCAGGCCAGCAGCGAGAACAGCAGCAGGCCCTGGAACACGCCGGTGATGGATTTGGGCAGGCCCAGGCGCGACTGCGCCAGCTCACCGCCGATGTAGAACATGCTCATCAAGAGGCCCGAAAACACAATGCCCGCCGGATGCAGGCGGCCGACAAAGGCCACGATGATGGCGGCGAATCCGTAGCCCGCCGGCACATAGGGCGTCAGCTGGCCCAGCGGCCCGGCCACCTCCAGCGCACCGGCCAGGCCGGCCATGGCGCCCGAGAGCAGCAGGGCCGTCCAGAGCGCGCGGCTGGACGAAAAGCCGGCATAGCGCGCCGCCGCCGGCGCCATGCCGCCCACCTGCAGGGCAAAGCCGGCATAGGTGCGGAACAGCAGCAGCCAGAAGGCCAGCACCGAGCCGGCCGCGATCAGCACCCCGATGTTCAGGCGCGAGCCCTCCATCAGGCGCGGGATCTTGGTCACGGCCAGAAAGCTGATGCTTTGCGGGAAGTTGTAGCCGCCCGGGTCTTTCCAGGGCCCGTAAACCAGATAACCGAGCAGCAGATCGGCCACATAGACCAGCATCAGGCTGACCAGAATCTCATTGGCATGAAAGCGCGCGCGCAGCAGCGCCGTGATGCCGGCCCAGACCATGCCACCGGCCACGCCTGCGGCCAGGATGGCCAGCACGATCCACCGGCTGCTGTCCGGCCCGGCCTGCATGGCCACCCAACCGCCAGCCAGGGCGCCGATGATGAACTGGCCCTCGGCGCCGATGTTCCAGACATTGGAGCGGAAGCACACGGCCAGGCCCAGGGCGATCAGCACCAGGGGCGTGGCCTTCAGGCCCAGCTCGCTCCAGGCATAGGCCGAGCGGATGGGCTCCCAGAAGAACATCTGCAGGCCGCGCAGCGGGTCCTTGCCCAGCAGCAGAAACAGGCCCACGCCGAGCAGCACCGTCAGGCCCAGGGCCAGCAGCGGCGAGGCCAGGGACATCAGCTTGGAGGGCTGGGGGCGAGCTTCAAGCCGCAGCATGGGCGCCTCCTGCCTCTCGCGAGCCCTCGCGGCCCCACAGCCCGCTCATCCATTCGCCGATTTGCGCACGGCTGGTCTCGGCCACCGGCACGGCCGGCGACAGGCGCCCCTGGGCCATGACGGCCAGGCGGTCAGAGAGTTCAAACAATTCGTCCAGCTCCTCGCTGATCACCAAAATCGCACAGCCGGCATCGCGCAGGCGCAGCAGCTCGGCGCGGATCTGCGCCGCCGCGCCCACATCGACACCCCAGGTCGGCTGCGCGATTAGCAGCACCTTGGGCGCCGCATCGATCTCGCGGCCGACGATGAATTTCTGCAAATTGCCGCCTGAGAGGCTGCGCGCCGCCGCCCCGGCGCCACCGGCCCGCACCTGGTAGCGGGCGATCAAATGCTGGGCCAGGCGCTGCACCTGGGCCTGGCGCAGCCAGCCCCAGCGTGTGACGGCCTCGGTGCGGGTCAGCAAGGTGTTCTGCGCCAGCGAGAGCTCGGGCACGGCGCCGCGGCCCAGGCGCTCCTCGGGCACGAAATGCAGGCCCATGCGGCGGCGGCGGCGCGGGCTGGCGCGGGCGATGTCGCTGCCAAACAGCTGCACGCTGCCGCGCGGCGCGCGCGGGTCTTCGCCGCTCAGCGCGGCCAGCAGTTCTTGCTGGCCATTGCCCGAGACGCCCGCCACGCCGAGGATCTCGCCGGCATGCAGGCGCAGGCCCACATCGACCAGGGTGCTGCCGAAAGGTTGGGCCTTGGCCAGGCTCAGGCGCTGCACCTCCAGCGCCAGCGCGCCGGCCTTGGCCGCCCGGCTGGGCAGGGCCGGCGGCTCGGCGCCGATCATCAGGCGCGAGAGCTCGGCGCTGCTCTGGGTGCGCGGGTCCACCTCGCCGGTCACCCGGCCGGCGCGCAGCACCGTGCAATGGCTGCACAGGGCGCGGATCTCGTCCAGCTTGTGGCTGATGTAGAGGATGGCGCAGCCCTGGGCGGCCAGCTGGCGCAGGGTGGCAAAGAGCTGCTCGACGGCGCGCGGGGTCAGCACCGAGGTGGGTTCGTCGAGGATCAAAAGTTGCGGCTCGGTCAGCAGCGCCCGCAGGATCTCCACCCGCTGCCGCTCGCCCACCGAGAGCGAATGCACCGGCCGCGACGGGTCCACCTCCAGGCCATAGCTGGCCGAAAGCTGCTGCATGCGGGCGATCACCTCGGCCAGGCTAAAGGCCTTGTCCAGGCCCAGCCAGACGTTCTCGGCCGCCGTCAGCGTGTCGAACAGCGAGAAGTGCTGGTAGACCATGCTGATGCCCAGGGCCCGGGCCTGGGCCGGGCTTTTCAGGCGCACGGGCTGGCCGTTCCAGAGCATCTGGCCGGCGTCGGGCTGGACGGCGCCGTAGATGATCTTCATCAGCGTGGACTT
>JAIXSD010000325.1 GCA_027484885.1 Rubrivivax sp. | reverse complement strand
GTGCTGGACGAAGCCAGCGAGGGCCTGGCGCCCCTGGTGCGCGAGGAGATCTGGCGCTGCCTTGATCACCTGCGCGCGGCTGGGCAGACGATTCTGGTGGTGGACAAATACGTGCGGCGTCTGATCTGCCTGGCCGACCGGCACCACATCCTGGAGCGCGGCCGCATGGTCTGGTCGGGCGACTCGGCCGCGCTGGCCGCGCAGCCCGAGCTCTGGCAGCGCTATCTGGGGGTGTGAATGGTGAGCACGGATATGAACACGAACATTCGCACAAACACGAACGCGGGAACGAAGCTCGGCGAGCCCGCCCTCCGCTGGGTGTTCGAGCGCCGCGAGCGGGTGCGTTTCGGCCATTGCGACCCGGCCGGCATCGTCTTCTACCCGCGCTATTTCGAGATGCTCAATGCCCTGATCGAAGACTGGGTCAGCGAGGGCCTGGGCATCGATTTTTCGCAGCTGCTGGGCCCGCGCCGCGTGGGCCTGCCGACCGTGCATTTGGAAACCGATTTCCGGCGCATCAGCCGCATGGGCGACACTCTGATCCAGCGCATCGCCATCACCCGGCTGGGCCGCAGCTCGCTGGGGCTGACGGTGCAGTTCGACGGGCTTGGCGATCCCGACAGCGGCTGCCGTGTGGTCTTTCAGCAGGTGCTGGTCTGCACCTCGCTGGACACCCACCGCCCGCAAGCCTTTCCCGATGATTTGCGCGTTGCCTTGCAAGCAGCGCTTGACCGGCCTGCCTCGCAGGCCCGAGGAGTGAGTTCCCCATGAGCAGCAGTACCCCCCCACAAGGCGCGAGCGCCGAGCACAAGCAAATTCTGCAACCGGCCGACTGGGCCGCGCCACGCGGCTATGCCAATGGCGTGGCCGCCACGGGCCGCCAGATCTTTGTGGCCGGCCAGATCGGCTGGAACGCGCAGTGCCAGTTCGAAAGCGACGACTTCATCGACCAGGTGCGCCAGACGCTGATCAACATCAAGGCCGTGCTGGCCGAGGCCGGCGCCACGCCCGCCCACATCACCCGCATGACTTGGTACCTGATCGACAAGCGCGAATACCTGGCCCGCGGGCGCGAGGTGGGCCAGGCCTACCGCGAAGTGCTGGGGCATGAGTACCAAATAGCCATGTCGGCGGTGCAGGTGGCGGGCTTGATGGAAGACCGGGCCAAGGTCGAGATCGAGGTCACCGCCGTCATACCTTGAACGCCAACCCGGACTTTGCGCTGCCTCAGCCGGGCGCCGGCGCCGGCTGGTTACAGTGGCGTTACGACAGATGGCCCGCGCCGCTGGCCCCATGGGGAGCGACAGGCGCTGCCCACGCCCAGTGGCCGAAGTTTTGAGACCACACACTTAACGCACGAATCGAGCGAGACACACCATGAGCAAGAGCAACAAGGCACCTTCTCCTTCCTTCCACTGGGACGACCCCCTGCTGCTGAACGAGCAGCTCAGCGACGACGAGCGCATGGTGCGCGACGCTGCGGCAGCCTACTGCCAGGAGCGGCTGGCGCCGCGCGTGCTGGAAGCCTTCCGCAACGAGCGCACCGATCTGGCCATCTTCCGCGAGATGGGCGAGATCGGCCTGCTCGGCCCCACCATCGCGCCCGAGTACGGCGGCCCTGGCCTCAACTACGTGGCCTACGGCCTGATCGCCCGCGAGGTGGAGCGCGTGGATTCGGGCTACCGCTCGATGATGAGCGTGCAGAGCTCGCTGGTGATGGTGCCGATCAATGACTTCGGCAACGAGGCCACCAAGCAGAAATACCTGCCCAAGCTGGCCACCGGCGAATGGATCGGCTGCTTTGGCCTGACCGAGCCCAACCACGGCTCTGACCCGGGCTCCATGGTCACCCGCGCCAAGAAGGTGGAGGGCGGCTACAGCCTGACGGGTTCCAAGATGTGGATCACCAACAGCCCGGTGGCCGATGTCTTCGTGGTCTGGGCCAAGGACGACGAAGGCGCCATCCGCGGCTTTGTGCTGGAGAAGGGCTGGAAGGGCCTGAGCGCCCCGGCCATCCACGGCAAGGTGGGCCTGCGTGCGTCCATCACCGGCGAGATCGTCATGGACGGCGTGTTCTGCCCGGAAGAAAACGCCTTCCCCGAGGTGCGCGGCCTGAAAGGCCCGTTTACCTGCCTGAACAGCGCCCGCTACGGTATCGCCTGGGGCGCCTTGGGCGCGGCCGAAGACTGCTGGCACACCGCCCGCCAGTACGTGCTGGACCGCCAGCAGTTCGGCAAGCCCCTGGCCGCCAACCAGCTGATCCAGAAGAAGCTGGCCGATATGCAGACCGAGATCACCCTGGGCCTGCAAGGCTGCCTGCGCCTGGGCCGCATGAAGGACGAAGGCACGGCCGCAGTGGAAATCACCTCCATCATGAAGCGCAACAGCTGCGGCAAGAGCCTGGACATTGCCCGCATGGCCCGCGACATGCTGGGTGGCAACGGCATCAGCGATGAGTTCGGCATCGCCCGCCACCTGGTGAACCTCGAGGTGGTCAACACGTATGAAGGCACCCACGACATCCACGCCCTGATCCTGGGCCGGGCGCAGACGGGGATTGCGGCGTTCTGAGCGGCTTGCTGCTTGCCTGACGGAATCACTGCTTGATTGATCGATTGATTGCTTGATCGTTCGATCGGCGATCCAGT
>JAIXSD010000538.1 GCA_027484885.1 Rubrivivax sp. | reverse complement strand
CGGCGGCGCAGGCCCGTCAGATTGACGGCGCGCACGGCCAGCGGGTTGCCATCGACCGTCATGAAGGGTGCGACATCCTGCGACACATGACCCTGGAAGCCAATCATGGCGTGGGCACCAATCTTGACGAACTGGTGCACGCCCGTCAGGCCACCAATCACCGCCCAATCCCCCACATGGACATGGCCCGCCAGCGTGGCGTTGTTGGCCAGCACGCAGTGGTTGCCCAGCTGCACGTCATGGGCCAGGTGCACATAGGCCATGATCCAGTTGTCGGAGCCGACGCGGGTGACGCCCTCTTCCTTGAAGGTGCCGGTGTTGAGCGTGCAGAACTCGCGCACCGTGTTGCGGTCGCCGATCACCAGCTCGGTCACCTCGCCACCATGGCTCATGTCCTGCGGCATCGCGCCGATGGAGCTGAACTGGTAGAACTGGTTGTCGGCGCCGATGGTGGTGCGGCCCTCGATCACGCAGTGCGGGCCGACGCGGGTGCCTGCGCCGATCTTCACCTGCGGGCCGATCAGCGTGTAGGCACCGACCGTGACCGAGCTGTCCAGCTCGGCTGCCGGGTCGATGATGGCCGTCGGGTGAATCCTGCTCGTCATGGCGCGCCGTGCCTCAGGCGTCGATGCGGCGCATGGTGCAGATCAGCTGCGCCTCGCAGGCCAGCTCCTCGCCCACCATCACCTTGCCGCTGAACTTGTAGATGCCGGCCTTGGCGCGGTCCAGGGTCACGTCCAGCAGCAGTTGGTCACCCGGCTCGACCGGGCGCTTGAAGCGCGCGTTGTCGATGCCGGCGAAGTACACCACCGTGTTCTCATCGAGCACCGTGCCATTGCTGTCCAGGGCCAGCAGCGTGGCGGCTTGCGCCATGGCTTCCAGCATCAGCACGCCTGGCATCACCGGGCGGTGCGGGAAATGGCCAACGAAATACGGCTCGTTGATGCTGACGTTCTTGATCGCCTGGATGCGCTTGCCTTTCTCGATCTCGACCACACGGTCCACCAGCAGCAGCGGGTAACGGTGCGGGAGCTTCTTGAGGATTTGGTGGATGTCCATCATGTTGAATTCTTCTTCTCGAGTGCGCGGATGCGTTCGCGCAAGGTGTGCAATTGACGCAGTGTGGCCGCGTTCTTTTCCCAGCTGGCATTGTCGTCGAAGGGGAAGACGCCGCTGTACTGGCCGGCCTGCTTGATGCTGCGGCTGACCACGGTGGCGGCCGACACATGCACATGGTCGGCCAAGCTCAGATGCCCCAGCACGATGGCACCACCGCCGACCGTGCAATGCGCGCCGATGCGCGCGCTGCCGGCCACACCGGCGCAGCCGGCCATGGCGGTGTGGGCACCGACATGGACGTTGTGGCCGATCTGGATCAGGTTGTCGAGCTTGACGCCGTCTTCAAGTACGGTGTCCTCCAGCGCGCCACGGTCGATGCAGGTGTTGGCGCCAATCTCGACGTCGTTGCCAATGCGCACGGCGCCCAGCTGTTCGATCTTCTCCCAACGCCCTTGGGTCGGCGCAAAGCCAAAGCCGTCAGCGCCAATGACCACCCCGGCATGCACGATGCAGCGCTCACCGATCTGGCAGTCAAAGCCCAGGGTCACGCGCGCCGCCAGGCGGCTGCCGGCACCGACACGGGCCTCGCGCTCGATGACGCAATGCGGGCCGATCTGCGCGCCATCGCCAATCTGCACGCCGGCCTCGATCACCGCCAGGGCGCCGATGCTGACCCCGGCGCCGATCACAGCACTGGGGTCGATCACAGCGCTGGCATGGATGCCGGCCACCGGGCGCGGGCGCACACGCGCCGCCCACCACTGGGTGAGCCGCGCGAAATAAAGGTAAGGATCGGGCGTGACGATGGCCGCGCCGCGGGCTGCGGCCGCTTCGGCGAAAGCCGGGGCCACGATCACGCAGGCTGCCGCGCTGCTGGCCAGCTGTGCCTGATAGCGCGGGTTGGACAGAAAGCTCAGGGTGCCGGCGTCGGCACCTTCGAGCGGCCCGATGCGCGTGATCTGCGTTTCGGACGCACCATGAAGATCGCCGCCCAAGGCGGCGATCACATCAGCCAGTGAGACTGCGCCCACCGATTACTTCTGGGCGTTGAGCGCGTCGATCACCTTCTTGGTGATGTCCACGCGGGCGCTGAAGTGGATGGCGTCTTGCAAGATCAGGTCGTACTTTTCAGCATCGAAGATCTGCTTGATGACCTTGTTGGCGCGGTCGACGACGGCTTGCAGCTCTTCGTTCTTGCGCTGGGTCAGGTCTTCTTGCCACTCGCGGCGCTTGCGCTGCAGGTCGCGGTCCAGTTCCATCAGATCGCGCTGGCGGCGGTTGCGTTCGGCTTCCGACAGGGTCGGCGCGTCCTTTTCCAGCTTCTCGGCCGAGCTGCGCAGCTTGGTCTCGATGTCCTTCAGCTCTTTCTCACGCTTGCCGAATTCGATCTCGAGCTTCTGGGTCGCAGCCTTGCCGACATTGGCTTCTCGCAGCACACGGTCGCTGTTGACGTAGCCAATCTTCAATTCCTGCGCCTGCACGCCCAGCGTCGACACAGACATCATGGCAGCCAAAGCCACCGCCTTAAAAAGCTTGCTCTTCATCAGAATGCAGTCCCGATCTGGAATTGGAATTTCTCGATTCTATCCGTTGGATGTTTACGCAAAGGCACGCCATAGCTCAGGCGCAGCGGGCCCATCGGAGACACCCAGCTCAAACCGAAACCTGCCGAGGCACGCAGCATGGAGGTGCCGTTCTTGAGGGTATCGAGATTGATCTTTTCATGTTCCGCCCAGACGTTGCCGGCGTCGATGAAGCTGAACAGACGGAAGGTCTTGTCATTGCCACTGCCCGGCACGGGCAGGTACAACTCGGCATTGAAGTTGATGCGGCGATTGCCACCCGAGTAGGAGCCGGTCACGTCCACAGGACCGAGCGAACCGGCCTCGAACACCCGCACCGAACCCAGGCCACCGGCGTAGAAGTTCTTGAAGATCGGGTAGGGCTTGCCGCCGATACCGGCTCCCCAACCCAGCTCGCTGTTCAAGCCCAGGGTGATCTTGTTGGTGATGGGGATGTAGTGCTGGTACTGCAGGTTGGCGCGCACATAGCGGGCATCGCCGGCCGGGCTCATTTCCAGGTTGACGCGCTGGTACTTGCCGACCATGGGCGAGATGATGCTGTCACGGCTGTCACGCTGCCAGCCGATGGTCAGCGGCAAGGACAGGCTGTTGTTGCCGAAAGCGCGCCCGTAGAGCAAATAGCTCAGGGGCAGGCCCTGGTTGGTGGTCAGCTTGGTGCGCTCGTAACCGGCACCGAAGAACACGGTGTCCTGCTCGGAGAAGGGCACGCCGAAACGGATCGAGCCGCCGTGCGTGACCAGCTCGAACTGCTCACCCAGGGTGTTGATCGGCTTCTGCGTGCGGTAGAACACATCGAGCGCGCGCGAGACACCATCGACGGTGAAGTACGGGTCCACGGTGGACACCACCAGGGCACGGCCGACCGAGGAAGTGTTGACTTCCACGCCCAGGTAGTTGCCCGAGCCGAAGACGTTTTCCTGCTTGATGGCGCCGCTGAAGGACAGCTTTTGCTGGCTGGAGTAGCCGGCACCGACCTGGATGTTGCCGGTCGGGCGCTCTTCCACGGTCAGGATCACATCGACCTGGTCCTGCGCGCCCGCCACCTCATTGGTGTCGATGGTCACTTCCTTGAAATAACCGAGGCGCTCCACGCGGTCGCGCGAAGCCTTGATGCGGCGACCGTCGTACCAGGCCGATTCGAACTGGCGGAACTCGCGGCGGATCACTTCATCGCGGGTGCGGTTGTTGCCGGCGATCAGCACGCGGCGCACGTAGACGCGGCGAGCCGGCTCGGCCACAAAGGTCACCACCACCTGGCCGGTGGCGCGGTCGATCTCGGGGCGGCTGTCCACGCGGGCAAAGGCGTAGCCGAAGCTGCCGTAGAGATCGGTGAAAGCACGCGTGGTCTGGGCCACGGCCTCGCCCTGGTAGGGCTGGCCGGGGCGCAGCAGCACCAGGCGGCGGAAGTCGTCCTCACGACCCAGGAACTCGCCTTCCAGCTTGACGCCGGTGACGGTGTAGGGCTGGCCTTCATTGACCGTGATGGCGATGCTGATGCTTTGCTTGTCCGGCGAGATGGTCACCTGGGTCGAAGTGACAGCGAACTCCAGATAGCCGCGGTTCATGTAGTAGGAGCGCAGGGTCTCCAGGTCGGCATTGAGCTTGGTGCGCGAGTAGCGGTCGGTCTTGGTGTACCAGGTCAGCCAGCCGCTGCTGGTCTGCTCCAGCAGGCCCAGCAAGGTGCTTTCCGAAAAGACCTTGCTGCCCAGGATGCGCACTTCGGCGATCTTGGCCGGCTCGCCCTCGGTCACGTTGAAGCTGACGTTAACGCGGTTGCGCTCCAGCGGCGTGATGGTGGTGGTGACTTCGGCACCGTAGAGGCTGCGCGTCAGGTACTGGCGCTTGAGCTCTTGCTCGGCGCG
>JAIXSD010000747.1 GCA_027484885.1 Rubrivivax sp. | reverse complement strand
GCTCTGCCAGTTCAGCACCGCCTTGTCGCTGCTCTGCCGGATCTGCATCTGCCCGGCCGCCGACTGCACCGTCGCCGCGCCTTGCGCCAGCTGTGCGCCCGTCGGCAGCGCCTGGCTGCCCACCTCCGCCCACGCCGCACTCGTCAGCGCCAGCGAGGCCAGCACCGCGCCCACATAAGCACCCGCGCCCGCAGACCCAGCCGCACCGGCCGAACCGGCCCCAGCACCCGCACCGCTGGCCGTCTTGCCCTGCCCCACCGCATGCTCACCCACCGCCACCAGCGCTCCCACGCGCTTGGAATACACCGTCTTGTAGCAACCTGCGTTCATAGAGCTCCCCGTGCGCCAAACTGCCTGCGACTCAGCGATACGGGAAATTCTGGCACCGGGGTCTCCAAATAAGGATGTGCGAATACCACACCAAAACCGTCAATTCGTGAAGAAAATCCCCTTCATTTAATAAAAATGATAGAAACGCCTAAAGCGGATGCGTGCGAGAGGCTGCGTCCACAGAGGGGCCAGCAAGGGCAATCCAACGCCCTCAAATCCGAACCGCGAGCCCTCCGCACACCGGGCCTCAAGCCCGCCAGACGAAAAAAAACCCGCCAAGGGCATGGCGGGTTCTTGTGGGCAGCGGCGCTGCCTCGGCAGCTTGTCGGGCAACAGCTCAGCCGGCCAACTCCTCAAATGCCCCAGCAGAGATGAAGACCCGCACACTGTCACCGCCGGCGGCCTTGGCTTCGGTGCAGGCCAGGGCGGCGGCGCCGAGCACGGCGTCCACAGATTCGAGCGAGGCTTGCAGCTGCACCACGCCCAGGCAGGCCTTGACGCGGGTGCGGTGCAAGCCCCAGCGCAGGCGGTAGGCGGCGATGCCGGCACGCATCTTCTCGGCCACGATCTCGGCATAGTGCTGGTCGCAGTTGGGCAGCAGCACGGCGAAGTGGTCGTCTTCCAGGCGGGCCACCAGATCGGACGCACGCACCTTGGTGATCAGCAACTGGCCCAGGCCGTAGAGGAAATGGTCGCCCACCTCGGCGCCCATGCCGGCCACGACCTCACCGAACTTGTCGATGTCGATCCACAGCACTGAGACCGGTTCATGGCGGCGGCTGCCCACATGCTCGGTCAGGCGGCGCTCAAACTCGCGCCGGTTGGCCAGCTCGGTCAGCACATCGTGCTTGGCCGTCCAGGTCGGCTGCATGCGCTGCTGGCGCGCCACGGTGACGTCGTCGACGATCCAGAGCGATTCGCCGGCCGGCTGGTCCCAGTGCACCGGCGTGGCTTGCAGCCGGCCCCAGAAACGGCTGCCGTCGCGGCGCACGAACTCGATCTCATCGTCCAGGGGCTTGCCGCCGATGAAGGCCGCATGCGTGCGTTCCTCCAGTGACTGATGAGAGGCGTCGGACACCTGCACGCTGCGCGTGCCCTGGCCGGCGAGATCGGTCTCGTCGCCATGCCCGAAGAGGTGGTTGAACTGCTCGCTGACCACCTCGAACTGACCGTTCTTGACGAAGCCTGCGGCCACCGGGGCGCGCACCATCAGGGCGCGCATGCGGGCCGCTATCACATCGCTGGCGCCCTCGGCTGCGGCTTGCGGCTGTGTTGCCATCTGCATCTCCTTTGTGTCGGCTGTCCCACCGATGTTTCAACTATCGCAGGTGTAAGGCTTTTCAGCCATCCGCAATGCGCCGAACAAGGCAGAGAAGCCGCTTCATTTGATGCAAGCCCAGGATTCACACAGGAGGAAATGCCGCGCTGCAGCGTGGTGCAGCGTCGACAGTGCGGCTCTCAGCGCCGCTCAGTGCTTGCCGGTGGAGCCGAAACCGCCCTCGCCCCGGCTGCTGGCGTCGCCAAACTCCTCGACGCGGCGGAAGGCTGCCTGCACCACCGGCACCAGCACCAGCTGGGCGATGCGCTCGAAAGGCTGGATGACAAACTCACTCTGACCCCGGTTCCAGCAGCTGACCATGAGCTGGCCCTGGTAGTCGGAATCGATCAAGCCGACCAGATTGCCGAGCACGATGCCGTGTTTGTGGCCCAGGCCCGAGCGCGGCAGGATGAGGGCCGCAAGACCCGGGTCGCCGATGTGGATGGCCAGGCCGGTGGGGATCAGGGTGGTTTGGCCCGGCGCCAGCGTGATGGGCGCATCGAGGCAGGCGCGCAGGTCCAGGCCGGCACTGCCGGGCGTGGCATAGCTGGGCACCTGCTCGGCCATGCGAGGGTCCAGGACTTTGAGATCGACGGTGGTGGTGGTCATTGAAATCGTCAGTGAAATGAGGTTCAGGCGCGGCGGGCGATCTCGGCCACCAATTGGCGGGCCAGGCTGAGCTTGTCGGCGCGGGGCAACTCGCGCTCGCCCTCGTCATCGATCAGCAGCAAGGCGTTGTCATCGCGGCCGAAGGTGGCCGGACCGATATTGCCGACCACGAGCTCCACCTTTTTGCGCAGCAGCTTGTCGCGGCCATGGCGGGCCAGATCCTGGCTCTCCGCTGCAAAGCCCACGCACAGGCGCGGGCGCTGCCCGGCCGGCAGGGCAGCTACCGACGCCAAGATGTCCGGGTTCTCGGTCATCTCGAAAGCCGGCGGGCGGTTGCCCCGGCTCGGGTCTTTCTTGATCTTGTGCGCGCTGGCCGCCAACGGCCGCCAATCGGCCACGGCCGCGGTGGCGACAAAAAGCTCATGCTGAGCCGCCAGCGGCAGCACGGCGTCAAACATCTGCTGCGCGCTTTGCACATCGATGCGGCGCACATGGCGCGGCGTGGCCAGGTGCACCGGGCCAGCCACCAGGGTCACCTCGGCGCCCGCCTCGGCGGCGGCACGTGCGATCGCAAAACCCATCTTGCCGCTAGAGAGATTGGTGATGCCACGCACCGGATCCAGGGCTTCGAAGGTCGGGCCGGCGGTGATCAAGAGCTTGCGGCCCGCCAAGAGCTTGGGCTGGAAGAACGCGACCAGCTCGTCCAACAACTCGGCCGCTTCCAGCATGCGGCCATCGCCGGTCTCGCCGCAGGCCTGCTCGCCGTTGCCGGGGCCGAGCACGATGCCGCCATCGGCGCGCAGCTGGGCGATATTGCGCTGCGTGGCCGGGTGGGCCCACATCTCGCGGTTCATGGCAGGCGCCACCAGCAGCGGGCAGCGTTCGCCGGGCCGCGCCAGGGCTGTGAGGCTCAGCAAATCATCGGCCCGGCCCTGCACCAGCTTGGCGATGCAGTCGGCGCTGGCCGGGGCGATCAGCATCAGATCGGCCTCACGGCTCAGATTGATGTGAGCCATATTGTTGGGCTCGCGCGCGTCCCATTGGCTGGTGGCCACCGTGCGGCCCGACAGGGCCTGCATGGTGACGGCGGTGATGAAGTGCTCGGCCGCTTCGCTCATCAGCACCTGCACGGTGGCACCAGCCTTGGTCAGGAGCCGGGTCAGCTCGGCGCTCTTGTAGCAGGCGATGCCGCCGGACAGGGCCAGCAAGATGTGGCGGCCGGCCAGAGAAGTGGATTCAGACATGGGCGGCACTCTAGCAGCTGTGCCGCAAGCTTCGGCGCGCCAGCCCTTATGCTTGGACCCATGCCCGTGGACTACCTCGCTCAGCTGACCGCGCCGGAACGCAGCGCGCGCAGCAATCTGCACCTGGGCGCCGGCCTGGCCTTTGTGGCCGGTGCGCTCAATGCCGGCGGTTTTCTGGCCGTGGGCCAGTACACCTCGCACATGACCGGCCTGGTCTCGGCCAGCACCGACCATATCGCCCTGGGCCAGTTCGACCTGGCCTTCAGCGCCCTGCTGGCGGTGGCAGCCTTTGTGATGGGCGCGGCCAGTACGGCGCTGTTGGTCAACTACGGCCTGCGCCATCGGCCGCG
>JAIXSD010000502.1 GCA_027484885.1 Rubrivivax sp. | reverse complement strand
CTGGTTTCCAGCATTTCGACGTAGTAGTCGGGCGTGTAGCTGGACACACCCTTGGTCCAGATCACCGCGGAGCGCAGCTCGCTGATCGCCGGCATGCCGCGCAGGCGCTCGACCACAGCCTTCAAGGTCACGCCGGAATCGGCCAGGTCATCGACCAGCAGCACGCGGCCGGCCAACTCACCCTTGGGCATGGTGATGTACTTGGCGATGTCCAGGCGGCCCTGGATGGTGCCGGCTTCGGCGCGGTAAGAGCTGGTGGACATGATGCCCAGCGGCTTGTCGAACACGCGGGACAGCACGTCGCCGGGGCGCATGCCGCCGCGGGCCAGGCACAGAATCTGATCGAACTCCCAGCCGGAAGCGTGGATCTTGAGCGCCAGGCGCTCGGTCAGCATGTGGTATTCGTCCCAGGACACGTACAGATGCTTGCCGTCGTCGGTCAACATGGATGGTTTCTCCTGTGGAGTGGGCGGGTGAGGCTCAAAAAACTAAGAAAGACTGGCCCGGCAACGAGCACCGGGCCAGAGAAGCGCGAGCGCGAGACTCAGGCCGTGTAGGGGTGACGCAGCAGGATGGTGTGCTCGCGGTCCGGACCGGTCGACACCATATCAATCGGCGCGCCGATGACTTCCTTGATACGTTGCAGGTAATTGCGCGCATTCAGCGGCAGCGCGTCCCAGGAGGTGGCACCGAAGGTGGTTTCGGTCCAGCCCGGGAAGGTTTCGTAAATCGCCTCGCTGCCAACGATCTCGTCGCCATCAAGCGGCAGGATGTCGAGCACGCGGCCGTCGGCGAGCTTGTAGCCCACGCACATCTTGATCTCGCTCAGGCCGTCCAGCACGTCGAGCTTGGTGATGCACAAGCCGGTGATGCCGTTGATGATGACCGAGCGCTTGAGCGCCGCAGCATCGAACCAACCGCAGCGGCGGGCGCGACCGGTCACCGTGCCTTTTTCCTGGCCCACGGTCGACAGGTGGTAGCCGACCGTGCCTTCCTTCTCCCACTCGAGCTCGGTCGGGAACGGGCCCGAGCCGACGCGGGTGGTGTAGGCCTTGGTGATGCCCAGCATGTAGTGCAGCATCTGCGGGCCCACGCCGGCGCCGGCAGCGGCATTGCCGGCCACGCAGTTGCTGGAGGTGACGTAGGGGTAGGTGCCGTGGTCGATGTCCAGCAGCGTGCCTTGCGCGCCTTCAAACAGGATATTGGCGCCCGCCAGATGGGCTTTGTGGATCAGGTAGCCCACATCGGCCATCATGGGCTTGATCACCTCGGCCATCTTCATGGCCTGGTCGAAGATGGGCTGGAACTCCAGCGCCGTGGCGTTCAGGTAACCACTCAGCGCGAAGTTATGCAGCTCCAGCAACTCGCGCAGCTTCTTGGCAAAGCGCTCGGGGTGCTTGAGGTCTTGCACGCGCAGGGCGCGACGGGCGACCTTGTCTTCGTAGGCCGGGCCGATGCCCTTGCCCGTGGTGCCGATCTTGCCGGCGCCGCTGCTTTCACGCAGGGCTTCGCGGGCCTTGTCCACTTCCACATGGAAGGGCAGGATCAGCGGGCAGGACTCGCTGATGAACAGGCGCGAACGCACCTCGACACCGGCCTTTTCCAGGCGCTCGATCTCACCGAGCAGATGGGTCGGGTCGACCACCACACCGTTGCCGATGTAGCAGGCCACGCCGTCGCGCATGATGCCCGAGGGGATCAGCTGCAACGCCGTCTTCACGCCCTTGATGACCAAGGTGTGGCCGGCGTTATGACCGCCCTGAAAACGCACCACGCCCTGGGCGTGGTCGGTCATCCAGTCGACGACCTTGCCCTTGCCTTCGTCACCCCATTGAGTGCCCACAACAACCACATTGCGGCCACGAGCGATTTCGCTATTCATCTTGATAACCCGATGATCAAAAGTAATTCCTGGCGACACGCGACTCAGAGCGCGCGCACCACCCACTGAGTGTCGATCTGGACCAGCTCGCGGTCACAGTCGAATTCGTCGCCTTCGTGTTCATGCCCTGGCAGCACGCACACCACGGTTTCACCCGCCTCGCGCAGTCGGCGCACCGCCGCCCGCAGCTCAGCATCCTCGCCCCAGGGCGCCCGCACCGCCGCCCGCAAGGGGCTGGCCGGGCTCAGGGCCTCGAGCGTCTTCAGGTCCAGGCTGAAGCCCACCGCCGGGCGGCGACGGCCGAACACCGCCCCCACCTCGTCGTAGCGACCGCCGCGCAGCACGGCATCGCTGAAACCTTCTGCGTAAAGCGCAAAGCGCACGCCGCTGTAGTAGGCATAACCCGTCAGGTCCGCCAGGTCAAAGCCGATGCGGATCTCCGGATGGCTGTGCTGCAGATGCTGGGCCAGCCATTGCAGATCGTCGAGCGCGGCCGTGATCAGCGGATGCGCAGGCAAGACCTCGCGCGCACGCGCCAGCACCTCGACACCCCCGAACAGGGACAGCAGGCTTTGCAAATGCGCTTGCACCGCCGCCGGCAGATCGGCCGACAAGGCACGCAGCGCACCCGCATCCTTGCTGGCCATGGCAGCCACCAAGGCATCCAGCTGCGAGGCCGGCAGTTGCGAATCACCCAGCACCCCACGCACCAGACGGGCATCGCCCAGGTCCAGGGTGGCGTGCTTGAGGCCCGCACGTTGCACCGCATCGAGGGCCAGTTCCTGCACTTCCAGATCGGCCTCGAGGCCGGCATGGCCGTAGATCTCGATGCCGAACTGCAGGGGCTCACGGGTCGCGTGCAAGCCTGCCGGGCGGGTGTGCAGCACCGGGCCGCAATAGCACAGGCGGGTCACACCGGCGCGGTTCAGCAAGTGAGCGTCGATGCGGGCAACCTGGGGCGTGGTGTCCGCGCGCAGGCCGAGGCTACGGCCTGAGAGCTGATCCACCAGTTTGAAGGTTTGCAGGTCCAGCGCGTGGCCGGTCCCGGAGAGCAGCGAGTCCAGATGCTCCAGCAGCGGAGGCATCACCAGCTCGCAACCGTAGCTACGCGCCATGTCCAGAAGTTCGCGGCGCAGCTCTTCGATGCGGCGCGCCTGGGACGGCAAAACGTCAGCGATATGCTCGGGCAGCAGCCAAGCAGAAGCCATGGGGATTCGGGAGGGGGTTAAAAACGCATTGTACCGGCGCTGTGGCCGGATTGCCCCTACGACCGCCCCAATTCCCCGTTTTTCCGCGCGCCACGGCGCAAATCAAACACGCTTCACTGCGAAATCCACAACAAAGCAAGCAGTCCGGCCAGCATGCTGAGCAGGCCGACAAAGCGGATTTGCCCGTCGGTCATGGCCAGCATGCGGGCGAAGACCTGGCGCCAGGAGGCCGGGCTGAGCAGGGGCAACAGGCCTTCGATCACCAGCATCAAGGCCAGTGCCGTCAACCAGCTGTTGCCACTCATGCGCCCTGCTCGTCCTGCCCGGCGGTTTTGAGCGCCGGCTTACTTGCGCGGGCCAGCCGGCGCCGCGCCACCAGCAGCGCCAGAGCCCCGCATGGCCTTGAAGAAGTCGCTGCTCGGGTCCACCACCATCACATCCGACTTGTTGCGGAAGGTGCTGCGGTAGGCCTCCAGCTGGCGATAGAACTGCGCAAACTGCGGGTCACGGCCGAAGGCTTCGGCGTACAGGGCCGAGGCCTTGGCATCGCCCTCGCCCTTGATCTTCTGGGCATCGCGGTAGGCCTCGGCCACGATCACTTCGCGCTGGCGGTCGGCATCGGCCTTGATCTTTTCAGCATCCGCGCCACCGGTGGAGCGCAGCTCGTTGGCCACGCGCAGGCGCTCGGACTTCATGCGGTTGTAGACCGAGTCGGTGATGTTGGCGGAGAAGTCGACGCGCTTGATGCGCACGTCCACCACCTCGATACCGAACTGCTTGGCCTCGTCTTCCAGGCGCTTGCGCACATCGTTCATGACCTTCTCGCGCTCAGTCGAGAGCACGGCCAGCACGGTGCGCTTGGTCACTTCCTCGTTGAAGGCCGCTTGCACGATGGGGCTCAGGCGGTTCTCGACATTGCGCATGTCAGAGCCGTTGTTACGGATGAACTGGCGCGGCTCGGCCACGCGCCACTTCACCAGCCAATCGATCACCAGGCTCTTCTTCTCAGCCGTGAAGATGGGGCGCGACTCGGGGCTGTCCAGGGTCTGCACGCGGCGGTCCAGCAGCACGGCGTTTTGCAGCGGTGGCGGCAGCTTGATCTTCAGACCTGGCTCTGTGATGACTTCCTTGATTTCACCCAGGGCGTAGACGACCGCGAACTGGCGCTGGTCGACGATGAAGAGCATGGAGCTGGCCAGCATGAAGGCGATCAGGGCGCCGACCGCGATGGAGGCAATACGGTTCATCTCAATCACTCCCTGGAATCAACGGCCGTCGCGGCTGCGAAGGCCGTCGCGCGAACGCATGTCGTTATTGCCCACGGTGGCCGGGGTCTCGCTGGACGGCACGGCCGCCGGCGCGGTGCTGGTGACGCTCCCACCGGCTTGCTGGATCAGCTTGTCCAGCGGCAGGTACAGCAGGTTGGAGCCATTGCGGCTGTCCACCATCACCTTGCTGACGTTGGAGTACACCTGCTGCATGGTGTCGGTGTAGAGGCGGTCGCGCGTGACCGCGGGTGCCTTCTGGTACTCGGCCAGCACGCTCTTGAAGCGCTGTGCATCACCCTCGGCCTGCGCCACCACACGCGCCTTGTAGCCCTCGGCCTCTTCGCGCAGGCGCGCCGAGGTACCTTGAGCCTTGGGGATCACATCGTTGGCATAGGCCTGGCCTTCGTTCTTCAGGCGCTCGCGGTCGGCGCCGGCCTTGAAGGCATCGTCAAACGCGGCCTGCACCTGCTCGGGCGCCTGCACGTTCTGCACGTTCACGGCCTTGATCAAGATGCCTGCCTTCAGGCGATCCATCTGGGTCTGCACCGACTTGACCAGCTCGGCGGCAATCGCATCGCGCTGCTCGTACAGCACCGAGTCCATCTTGCTTTTACCGACGATCTCACGCACCGCCGACTCTGCCGCCAGGATCACCGCCTCATCGGGCTTGTTGTTCTCGAACAGGTAGTCGCGTGCATCCTTGAGGATGAACTGCACGGTGAAGCGGATGTCGACGATGTTTTCGTCCTGCGTCAGCATGGACGAATCACGCAGGCCGGTGGCGGCCACCACCGAGTTGCGACCCACCTCGACCTGGCGCAGCTGGGTCACGGCCACCACTTCGCTGGCCTGGAAGGGGAACGGCAAGCGCCACTGGAAGCCGGCATCCACCGTCTTGCTGTATTTGCCGAAGGAGGTGATCACCCCTTGCTGGCCTTCCTGCACGATGAAGAAGCCGCTGCCCAGCCAACCGACCAGCACCACACCGCCGATCAGCAGCGCGCCAACGCTGGCGCTCTTCAT
>JAIXSD010000280.1 GCA_027484885.1 Rubrivivax sp. | reverse complement strand
GCGCCGCCGGTGAAGATCTGGCGGGCCCACAGGGCTTTGAGCTGGGCCTGGTTTTTCTTCAGCACCTTGTTGCCGAAGTCTTCGCGCGCGGCGCCTTCTTTCTGGTCCACGGGGATGGCTTCGCCGCCGCCGGCAAAGGTCTTGGTCTGGCCGAGGAAGATCTTGCTGATCTGCTCGTCATCGAGTGCCGTGGCATTGCTCGGGTGGACGATGACGACTGCATCCGCCTGGGCGGCCGAGGCCAGCAGTCCGAGGCTGAGGCAGAGGCCGGCCGCGGCCAGCGTGGTGCGTGTGGTGTGCTTGTTGCTCATCATGATGTCGGCCCCCGCTCAGAAGACGAAGTCGTAGGACAGGGTCACGAGCTTGCGGCGCACATCGTTGCCGTCCAGCAAGTCCCAGCGGCTGCGGTCGTACTGGGCCTTGATCGAGCTGGTGTCGCTCAGGTCGTAGCGCAGGCTGAAGCTGGTCATCGCGTCCTTCTCGGCCAGGGTGGTGAACGCGTTGTTGTAGGCCTTGAGCTGGCTGACCGTCACCATGGGCGTGAACTTGTCGAAGCGGTAGCCGGCGCCGATCATGCGGCCACGGTAGCTGCCGCGCGCTGGCGAGCGGTCGATGTAGGAGATCTCGCTGCGCAGCAGCCAGTTGTCCTTGTCGATCACAAAGGACAGGGCGGCAAAGGTCTGCGGCGAATGGGTGCCGTCAGCCGGGTTGGGCGAGGTCTGGATGCCATCGCGGAACTGCTGTTGCTTGGACTTGTTCAAGGCCAGGCGGGCGGTGAACCAGTCACGGTTGACTTCCAGATCCACGCCCCACATCTGGTCCCAGTTGATGTCCGAGGGCGAGGCGTTTTCCAGCTTGGCGATCGGGTTCTTCTTGGTGTGCTCACTGCCCGCGTAGACGGTGGACTTGACCGCCCAGCCGGACACATCGCCGCGGTAGGTCAGGTTGGCGCCGTTGTAGTTGACGACGGCCCAGCCGTAGACATCGGGCGGCACGCGCACCCAGCTGTAGGCGTAGCTGACGTCCTGGTAGTCGGAGTAGAAGAACAAGGGCAGGCGCTTGCGGCCCAGCTGCACCGTCAGCTGCGGGGTCAGGTTGTAGGACAGATAGGCCCATTCGAGATCGGCCTTGGCCTTCTGGGCCGCATGGCGGGCGACGCCCTGGGCGGTGAAGGACAGATCGGGCGTGAAGGTCCAGTTGCCCTGCAGGCCGATGCGCGATTCGGGCTTGAGCGACCACTTCTGCTCGTAGACCGAGCCGTGCGAGAAATCGGCAATCAGGCAGGGGCAGTTCCACTGCGCGCCGTCGGGGTAGCCGATGTCGATGCCACCGGCACTGACCACCTTGCCGAGGGTGACGTTGCCGAAGCCGGAGTAGCTGAAATCCACCGCCTGGCTGAGGCCGCTGGCGCCGAGCAGGCCGATGGCCAGGCTCAGGGGCTTCAGCAGCGAGCGCGTGCGTGAGGTGGGGGGCGTGGGGGGGAGCTTTCGCATCTTGGGTCCTTCCAATGGATCAACAGCACCATCGCAGCGAGATGCCTGTTTCTGTTTATCGCCCGATGCTCCCCCCGGCCTGAGTTCAAACAAGGCGTTGTTTATCGCCCATTTGTGCGTTGTTCGCGCGCGCCCTTGGGCCTACAAGGCCGGCCCGAAACCCAGCGGCGCCGGCAGCGCGTGCAGCACCGTCTGCACCAGGGCTTGGTAGGGCGCATCCACCGCATGGCCGGCCAAGGGGTCGCGGTTGCTGGCAAAGGCCTCGTCGAGCTCGGCCCAGTCCTCCGCGTTCAGATGCTGCAGGGCCAGAGGCAGGACCTGTGTTTCTTCCACCTGCATGTGCTGCAGATAGCCGTGGACATAGCGCTCGCAGAGCTGCTCGAAGGCCTCGCGCCGGCTCTCGCCCATGATCTCGAAGGCCAGCAGCGCATGCTCCAGATCGCGGATGGCGCGCTCGCCGCGCAGATGGTCTTCGTCCAGCCGGTCCAGCACGCAGCGGATCTCGGGCGCCCGGGCGCGCAGCTTGGGGAAGAGCAGGCTGCTTTCCTTGGGGTGGTGCAAGCGCTCGGGAAACTCGTCCAAGTAGAAGAGCATGGCGCGCAGGGCGGCGAAATCAGGCTGCGCCTGGCGCCGGCGCAGTTCGGCCAGCAGCAGGGGCAGGGATCGCAGCATGGCAGCCAGGGCGCGATGTTCGTCGCGGATCACCTGCAGGGTCAGCGGGCGGTTCGTGGGCATGGGGCCTCCGAGGCGGCGCGGCGCAAGAAGGAGGGAAGGCGCGCAGCCGCAAGACTGGCAGATTTCGGCGGCACGAACTTGCGCTGCATCAAGCGCCGGCGGCCCATTCCGGCAGGGCTGGCGCGCGGGTCGGGTGCCACTACCACGGCGGCCAAGTAAAATCCGGGATTACCCCGCAACTTCTCCTTCCGGACGCACATGGCAACTACCGCTGCTCGCAACCCCACCCTGATGGCCAACGCCATTCGCGCACTGGCCATGGACGCCGTGCAGCAAGCCAACTCGGGCCACCCGGGCGCCCCCATGGGCATGGCCGACATCGCCGTGGCCCTGTGGAGCCGCCATCTGCGTCACAACCCGGCCAACCCGCAATGGGCCAACCGCGACCGCTTCGTGCTGTCCAATGGCCACGGTTCGATGCTGATCTACGCCCTGCTGCACCTGT
Source organism: Rubrivivax sp. (assembly GCA_027484885.1). Classification (GTDB taxonomy): domain Bacteria; phylum Pseudomonadota; class Gammaproteobacteria; order Burkholderiales; family Burkholderiaceae_C; genus Paucibacter_A. Next base: position 2,357 of record JAIXSD010000280.1, on the reverse strand, counting down.
CGGGCTACGAGCTGCCGATCGAAGAGCTCAAGGCCTTCCGCCAGCTGCACAGCAAGACCCCGGGCCACCCGGAAGTGGGCATCACCCCGGGCGTGGAAACCACCACCGGCCCGCTGGGCCAGGGCATCACCAATGCCGTGGGTCTGGCCCTGGCTGAGAAGATGCTGGCCAAGGAATTCAATATCGACGAGCACCAGATCGTCGACCACCACACCTATGTGTTCCTGGGTGATGGCTGCCTGATGGAAGGCATCAGCCACGAAGCCGCTTCGCTGGCCGGCGCCTGGAAGCTGAACAAGCTGATCGCCATCTACGACGACAACGGCATCTCCATCGACGGCCAGGTCGCCCCCTGGTTTGCCGACAACACCGCCCAGCGTTTTGAAGCCTACGGCTGGAATGTGGTCGGCCCGGTCGATGGCCATGATGTCGACGCTGTCGATGCCGCCATTGCCGATGCCAAGAAGAGCACGGCCAAGCCGACCCTGGTGATCGCCAAGACCCATATCGGCAAGGGCTCGCCCAACCGCGCCAACACCGCCAAGGCCCACGGCGAGCCGCTGGGTAACGAGGAAATCAAGCTGACCCGCGAGCAGCTGGGCTGGGCGCATGAGCCCTTCGTGATCCCGCAAGAGGTGTACGCCGACTGGGATGCCAAGGCCGCCGGCGCCGCCCTGGAAACCGCCTGGGACGAGCGTTTCGACGCCTACGCCACCGCCCACCCCGAGCTGGCCGCCGAGTTCGCCCGCCGCATGGCCGGCGTGCTGCCCGCCAACTTCGCCCAGACCGCCGTCGACGCGGTGGTCGCAGCCCATGGCAAGGCCGAGACGGTCGCCAGCCGCAAGGCCAGCCAGATCGCGCTGGAAGCCTTCACCGCCGCCGTGCCTGAGCTGCTGGGCGGCTCGGCCGACCTGACCGGTTCCAACCTGACCAACACGAAATCGACCCCGGCCTTCCGCGTCGAGGCCGATGGCAGCAGCAACGGTGGTCGCCACATCAACTACGGCGTGCGCGAGTTCGGCATGGCCGCCATCATGAACGGCGTGGCCCTGCATGGCGGCTACATCCCCTACGGCGGCACCTTCCTGACCTTCAGCGACTACAGCCGCAATGCCATCCGCATGGCCGCGCTGATGAAGCAGCGCGTCATCCATGTGTTCACCCACGACTCCATCGGTTTGGGTGAAGACGGCCCGACCCATCAGTCCATCGAGCATGTCGCCTCCCTGCGCCTGATCCCGGGCCTGGACGTCTGGCGCCCGGCCGACACCACCGAAACCGTGGTCGCCTGGACCATGGCCATCGGCAACGCCCAGCGCCCCAGCGTGCTGGCCCTGTCGCGCCAGAACCTGCCCTACGCACCCAAGACCGCCGTTGATGACATCGCCAAGGGCGCTTACGTGCTGAGCGAGCCCAGCGATGCCGGCCTGAAGAAGAAGGCCAAGGGCGTCATCATCGCCACCGGCTCCGAAGTGCAGCTGGCCCTGGCCGCGCAAGCCACCCTGGCCCAGCAAGGCATCCCGGTGCGCGTGGTCTCCATGCCCTCGACCACTGTGTTCGACCGCCAGGACCTCGCCTACAAGAAGGCCGTGCTGCCCGAGGGTCTGCCGCGCGTCGCCGTGGAAATGGGCGTCAGCGATGGCTGGTGGAAATACGGCGTTGCCGCCGTCGTCGGCATCGACAGCTACGGCGAATCCGCTCCCGCCCCGGTTCTGTTCAAGCACTTCGGCTTCACCGCCGAGAACGTGGTCGACACGGTCAAGGTGGCACTGGGTGTGGCCAAGCTGAAGGGCGGCAAGAAGCGCTGAGATTCAGCTAAGCTCGCGACCTTTCACCCTGGCCAATAAAGACAAGGAGGAGCGCTTGAACCACCCATCGAAGAACACGGGGTTTGAGCGCATGCTGGTGGTGCTGGGTCTGCTGAGCGGATTCGGTCTGGCGGCGCATGCGCAAGGTACATCGGACGTGACGCCGCCTTCCCCGGCACAGTCACTCAGCTGTCTGGTTCGCAAGGAGAAGCCACCGGTGTATCCGAGTGAGCTTGAGAGAAGCCGAGCGAGCGGCTTCATGCGGGTCCAACTGCACTTCCATCAAGCCGATGCAGCGCCTCGTGTCGAGGTGCTGACGAACACCGCTGCGCCCGAGATGCAGGAGCAGGTGTTTCGCTTCCTCGAGGGCTACCGCTTGCCCTGCCTCACCAGCGCTGAGGGTCCGGTCAAGGCCGTGCAGGAATTCAACTTCACGAACACGCAGCGAGAGCCTTTGCCGCTGGCACGTCAGAACAAGGACGAGTTCTGTGTCGTCATGCCTCGAGAGCCTATTGAGGCGCCGGCGCCATGGCCGGGTGACCGCGACGT
>JAIXSD010000249.1 GCA_027484885.1 Rubrivivax sp. | reverse complement strand
TTACCCGGCCCGGTGGCCGCCAACTTGCCGGCCGGCGGCGCCTCTTGCGGCGGCGTCAGCACCTCGCCGAGCAGGTCCAGCAAGCGCGTGCGGGCGCGCTGCGGGTGGCGGCGGTAGTAGGTCAGCACCAGGCCGACGATGAAGCGCTCGTCGTCGTCCTGCGGCACGCTGGGCGTGGCTTCGCGCTCCAGGCTGGCCGGCTCGGGCTCGCCGGCGGCGTGGCTCTGATCCATCCAGCCCAGAGGCTTGTGGAAGAGTTGCTCGAACTGGCGAGCCAAGCGCTCGCCAATTTGGCGCGAGCGGCTTTTGATCTGGCTCCAGTAGCTGGGTTGGATCTGCAAACGCTCGGCAAAGCGCCGCTCCAAGCCCCGCAAGGTGGCGGGATCGGGGTGCTTGACGGAGACGGCGACGAATTCTTCGAACAGGAGCATCGCGTTGTCCAAGCGGATCTGGGCGACGTCCCGGGGGGCGGATGACATCCCTCTATGATAAAGCCTCGTTCATCCGGCTTGCCGGGGTAGGGCTTGGCTTCAGGCTGCTTCACGCGGGGTCTGTCGTCGATATTTTGACTTTTTGATAAAGAGTCGATGCCTTCGGCCCGCCCCGCCTTCAGTCCTCTTCCTGCGCCCGGTAGGCCGCGATCAGCTGGCTTTGGGTGTGTGGCGGCACCGCCTCGTAGTGCGAGAGCTGCACGCTGTAGCGCCCCTGGCCGCTGCTCAGGGCATTGAGCCGGTTTTGGTACTGGCTCAGCTCGGCCAGCGGCGCCAGGCCGCGCACGATGCTGCGGCCGGGCCAGGGGCTGTCGGTGCCGTTGACCTGGCCGCGCCGGGCGGCCAGATCGCCGGTGATGTCGCCGATTGCAGCTTCCGGCGCATGGACTTCCAGATGCACCACCGGCTCCAGCACCAGGGGCCGGGCTTCCTGGACCGCGGCGATCAGGGCGCGCCGCCCGGCGGTGACAAAGGCAACCTCCTTGCTGTCCACCGAATGGTGTTTGCCGTCGAAGACGGTCACGCGCAGATCCACCAGCGGGTAGCCGGCCACCACGCCGGTCTCCAGGGCCGAGCGCACGCCTTTCTCCACGGCCGGCATGAACTGCCCCGGGATGGTGCCGCCCTTGACCGCATCGACGAACTCAAAGCCAGCGCCGCGCGACAGCGGCTCCACGCGCAAATAGACCTCGCCGAACTGCCCGGCGCCGCCGCTCTGCTTTTTGTGGCGGTAATGGCCTTCGGCCGCGGCGGAAATGGTCTCGCGGTAGGCCACGCGTGGCGGCTGGGTCTGCAGCTCGAACTTGTAGCTTTCACGCAAGCGCTCCAGCAGCAGGCGCAGGTGCAGCTCGCCCAGGCCGTAGATCACCGTCTCCTGCGTCTGGCCGGCCTGCTCCAGGCGCAGGCAGGGGTCTTCCTCGACCAGGCGGCTCAGCTGCTCCCAGAGCTTTTGCTCGTCGCCATGTCGCACCGGCCGGATGGCCAGGCCATGCACGGGCACGGGGAAGTCCAGCGGGCGCAGGTGGATGTGGGCATCCTCGGGTGCGTCGTGCAGCACGGCGTCGTAGTGCAGATCGTCGACCTTGGCGATGGTGCAGAGCTCGCCCGGCAGGGCCTGCTCCACTTCGACATGCCGGCCGCCCTGCAGCAGGAACAGATGGCCCACGCGGAAGGGCTTGCGCGCCGAGCCGATGAAGAGCTGGCTGTGGCGGCGCAGCGTGCCCTGGTGCACGCGCATCACGCCCATCTTGCCGAGGTAGGGGTCGGAGATGATCTTGAACACATGGGCCAGCACATGGGCGCTGGGCTCGGGCAGGGCTTGCAGGGGCAGGGCATCAAGGCCCTCGCCGCGCAGAAAGAGCGGCGGGTTGCCCTCGGCCGGGTTGGGCAGCAGGCGCTCGATCACGTCCAGCAGCTCGGCCACGCCGGCGCCGCTGCGTGCCGAGGTGAAGCAGACCGGGATCAGGTGCCCTTCGCGCAAGGCCTGCTCCAGCGGTGCGTGCAGCTCGCGCGGGTCGACATCGCCTTCGCTGAGATAACGGTCCACAAACGCGGCATCCACCTCCACCACTTGCTCGACCAAAGCCTGGTGCGCCAGGCCCACCGAGGAAAAATCGGCCTGGCCGATGATGTTGTAGAAACAGTCCAGCACGCGCCGCCCGCCTTCGGCCGGCAGGTTCAGCGGCAGGCATTCCCGACCGAACACCGTGCGGATCTGCGCCAGCAGGCCCGGCAGGTCGAGCTCAGCCAGATCGATCTTGTTGATCACGATCAGCCGGCACAGGCCGCGCTGGGCGGCGGTCTCCATCATCTTGCTGGCCATGGGCTCCAGTCCGCTTTGCGCATTGAGCACCAGCACCGCCGTGTCCACCGCCTCCAGCGCCGGCAGGGATTGGCCGATGAAATCGGCCGCCCCGGGCGTGTCGATCGCGTGGATGCGCACGCCGCCATGCTCCAGGTGCACCACACTGCTGTGCAGGGAATGCTGGAGGCGGCGCTCCAGCGGATCGAAGTCGCTGACGGTGTTGCCGCGCTCCACCGTGCCGGCTTGGGCGATGGCGCCGGCCTGCAGCAGCAAGGCCTCCAGCAAGCTGGTCTTGCCCGCCGCAGCGGGGCCCACCAGGGCCAGGCTGCGCAGGGCAGCGACCGCAGGCGAAAGGTGCGACTGGGTCGCACCGGTGGCGGATGGGGCGCGGCTGGCGTCGCCGTTCGGGCTCAGGCTCATGGCAGTCTCCTTGGCTCTCCGGCGACCCGGCTTTTGTGGGGGGGCGCGGTGATGGATGCGTGCGCTGTGCCGGGCTCTGACGCTGTGGCTGGGTCCGCTCGGCTCTGACCTCAGGGTAGAGGAAGGGCGGCCGGCATACAAGGCCCGCGCCGGCGGGCCTGGGCCGCTTCGCTCAAACGGCGGCTTGTGCCCGGCCGGCCCAGGCGCTGGCTTCGAGCCCGCAAAAGACGTAGTCCAGCTCGGGCCGGCGGCCGCAGATCAGGTCTGCCAGGGCCGCGGCCGAGCCGCAGCTGTGCGTCCAGCCCAGGGTGCCGTGCCCGGTGTTGAGAAAAAGCCGGCCGACGCGGCTGGCGCCGATGTAGGGCAGATTGGACGGCGTGGCTGGGCGCAGGCCGGTCCAGTACTGGGCGCCGCTGGGCTGGCCCTCGGGGGCCACCATCTGCGGGAACAGCTCGCGCGTGCGCCGCAGCAAGGCCTCGCAGCGGCGCAGATTGAGCGTGCTGTCATAGCCGTTGAGCTCGGCCGTGCCGGCCACGCGCAGGCGATCGCCCAGGCGCGAGAACACCAGCTTGTACTCGTCGTCGGTCAGCGAGACCTGGTAGCTGTGCGCGGCCGAGATCACCGGCAGCGTCATCGAGTAGCCCTTGGCCGGGTAGATGTTGAGCGACAGGCCCAACTCGCGCGCCAGGCCGCGGCTGAAGGAGCCCAGGCAGAGCACAAAGCGGTCGGCGCCCAGGCGTTCGATTTCGCCGTTCGCATCGGCCACGATCACCCGTGCCAGATCCTGGCCTTCGCGCTCAAAGCCCAGCACCCGGGTCTGGTAGCGGAACTTCACGCCGGCCTGCTCACCCAGCGCAGCGAGTGCCTGCGTGAAGCGGTGGGCATCACCCGACTCGTCGCTGGGCGTCATGCTGCCGCCGACGATTTGCGCGCGGCATTGCGCCAGCGCCGGCTCGATGGCCACGCATTCCTCGGGCGTTTTCATGTCCAGCTCGCAGCCTTGCTCGCGCATGATGCGGGCGGGCTCCTGCGCGGCGGCGTACTCCTGCTCGCTGGTGTAGAAGTGCAGGATGCCTTGCTGGCGCTGTTCGTAGGCGATGCCGGTGGCGGCGCGCAGGCGCTGCAGCTGGGTGCGGCTGTAGAGGCCCAGATTGACGATGTTGCGGATGTTGTGCGCCGTGCGGCCCGGCGTGCATTCGCGCAGGAACTGCAGGCCCCAGCGCCACTGCGCCGTGTCGGCGCGCAGGCGGAAGAGCAGGGGTGCATCCTCCTTCATCAGCCACTTCAGCACCTTGAGCGGCGCACCCGGGTTGGCCCAGGGCTCGGCATGCGAGACGGAAATCTGGCCGCCATTGGCATAGCTGGTTTCCAGGCCGGCCGCGGGCTGGCGGTCGATCACGGTGACTTCAAAACCCGATTGGCGCAGATACCAGGCGGTGGTGACGCCGGTAACCCCGGCGCCCAAGACGATTGCGTGCATGGTGTGGTGCACTCC
>JAIXSD010000133.1 GCA_027484885.1 Rubrivivax sp. | reverse complement strand
ATGGTGCATGCGCTGGTGTTGCTGGTCATCGTGCTGGTGGCCGCGCCACTGGCCGCCCACATCCCGCTGGCAGCCCTGGCCGGCATCCTGCTGGTGGTGGCCTGGAACATGGGCGAATGGCATGAGTTCGCCCGCCTGCGTCACTTCAGCTTGCCTTACCGCACCGTGCTCCTGGGCACTTTTGTGATGACCGTGGTGTTCGATCTGATGGTGGCGGTGGAGGCCGGCCTGGTGCTGGCGTGCCTGTTCTTCATCTACCGCATGAGCACCTTGTTCCAGGTGCAGGAACTGCCGCAAACCGAGCTGCCGCCGGGCACCCTGGCACTCAAGCTCTACGGCTCGCTGTTCTTCGGCGCGGTCGGCAAGGTCGAGGGCCTGGCCGAAAGGCTGCAGCCCGGCCAGCGCCTGCTGGTGCTGGACATGCACCAGCTGATCTCCATGGACACCTCGGGCCTGGACGCCCTGCTGCAGCTGCAGCGCGGCCTGCAACGCCAGGGTCAGACCTTGCTGCTGTGCGGCCTGAACGAGCAGCCGGCCAGCCTGGTCCGCCGTGGCGGCCTGGCCGAAGCCCTGGGCCCGGACGGCATTCATGCCGATTTCGAGCAATGGCGGGCCAACGCCCGCGCGCCCAGCCTGTAAAATCGCCGCCTTGCAGCTGGCTTTCTGCCGGCCGCCCACCTTGTTTGTGAAGCACTGCCACACCATGCCTCTGTTCTGGAAAGCCTACAAGTCCGAAGCCAGCACCTTCATCGACGAGCTCAAGGCCAAGAAGCCGACGCTGGAAGCAGAGCAACGCGCCGGCCGCGCCCTGCTCTGGGACAAGGCGGTGGACCGCAGCGCCCAAGCCGACTACCGCGCCGCCCGCGTGGAGCAGCAGCCCTACGTCTACCAGACACAAGCCAAATAAGCAGCGCTCGGCGCCCGCCGGACTGGTTCTGAGTTGCCATGAGCAGCAACAGCAACAACAGCGGCGAGCAGGCCGCCGGCCCTGAGCTGCCCCCGCCCCCAGCCGAAGAGCTGCCGGGGCTGCCCGAGACCGTAGACAGCGTGGCCGTGGCTCGCCTCTATGGCGAGCCGCTGTTCCAGATGCCTCTGGACCTCTACATCCCGCCGGATGCACTGGAGGTCTTCCTCGAAGCCTTTCAAGGCCCGCTGGACCTGCTGCTCTACCTGATCCGGCGCCAGAACTTCAACATCCTCGACATCCCGCTGGCCGACGTCACGCGCCAGTACCTCAGCTACGTCGACCAACTGCGCAAGCACAACCTTGAGCTCGCCAGCGAGTACCTGCTGATGGCAGCCATGCTGATCGAGATCAAATCACGCATGCTGCTGCCACCCAAGAAAACCGAGGACGGCGCCGAACCCGAAGACCCACGCGCCGAGCTGGTGCGTCGCCTGCTCGAGTACGAGCAGATCAAGCTGGCCGCGGCGCGCCTGGACGCCCTGCCCGTGCTGGGCCGCGATTTCCTGCGCGCCCAGGTCTATATCGAGCAGTCGCTGCAGCCGCGCTTCCCGGATGTGGAGGCCAACGATTTGCGCGAGGCCTGGCTGGACATCCTGCGCCGCGCCAAGCTCAACCAGCATCACAAGATCACGCGCGAGCAGCTCTCGGTGCGCGAGCACATGAGCATCGTGCTGCGGCGCCTGCAGGGCCAACGCTTTGTCGAGTTCGAGCAGCTCTTCGACGTATCACGCGGCCAGTCGGTGCTGGTGGTGACCTTCATCGCCATGCTGGAATTGGCCCGTGAGCGCCTGCTGGAAATCACCCAGGCCGAGGCCTTTGCGCCCATCTACGTGCGCCTGGCCTACACGCCCAGCTGAGCGGACTGCGCCGTCACGGCGCTGCGGCCCAAAGGCGCGCCAACCCTCAGGGTTGCGCCACGCGCCAGGTCGAGAAATGCGCGTCGGGTTGACGCTGCACCATCTGCCCCACGGCCAGCACCGCCTGCGTGCGCGAGCCCACGCCCAGGGCCTTGAGCACTGCAGCGACATGGTCTTTGATGGTCTCGACCGACACACCCAGTTCGCGGGCGATGATCTTGTTCGGCTTGCCCTGCAGCAACAGGGCAAGCACATCGGTCTGGCGCGGTGTCAAGGCAAGGCCTTCCAGGCCGGTGGTGACCTGGTAGTTGGAGTTCATGGCCTGTTGCTGGATCTGCTGCAGCTTGTTTTGCTGCGCGCTGGCGGCGCCCGCCGTGGCCGCCTCAGGCTCGGCATGGCCCTCGTTGCCCAGGCCCATGGGCGGCACGTAAATGCCGCCGGACATCACCAGCTTGAGCGCCTGCGAGAGCAACTCGGTCTCGGCACGCTTGGGCACAAAACCCATGGCGCCCTGGTCGATGGCCCGGATCACATCACTGGCACGGTCAGAAGCCGAGATGATGACCACGGGCAGGGCCGGATAGGCCGCGCGGAACTCATCCAGCACATCAAAGCCGCTGGCATCGCCGAGCTGCAGATCCAGCAGCACGAGATTGAAATCTTGGTGCGCCTGCAAGGCCTGACGGGCGGCGGCGGCGCTGTCAGCACCCACCACCTGCACATGTTCACCCATGCCTTCGATGACGGTCTTCAAGGCCGCCAGGATCAGCGGATGATCGTCGATCAGCAAAACCTT
>JAIXSD010000383.1 GCA_027484885.1 Rubrivivax sp. | reverse complement strand
GTCGACACGGTCATGACCAACGCCCTGATCCTCGACCACTGGGGCATCATCAAGGCCGATATCGGCCTCAAGAACAGCCGCATCGTCGCCATCGGCAAGGCCGGCAACCCCGACACCCAGCCCGGCGTGGACATCATCATCGGCCCCGGCACCGAGGTGATCGCCTGCGAAGGGCTGATCGTCACCGCCGGCGCGGTGGACACCCACATCCATTTCATCTGCCCGCAGCAGATCGAGGAAGCCCTGGCCAGCGGCGTGACCACCATGCTGGGCGGCGGCACCGGCCCGGCCACCGGCACCCTGGCCACCACCTGCACGCCCGGCGCCTGGCATCTGGAGCGCATGCTGCAGGCGGCCGATGCATTTCCGATGAACCTGGGTTTTCTCGGCAAGGGCAATGCCAGCCAGCCTGTGGCCTTGCAAGAGCAAATCGAAGCCGGCGCCATCGGCCTCAAGCTGCACGAAGACTGGGGCACCACGCCGGCCGCCATCGACAACTGCCTGAACGTGGCCGAGGCCACCGACACCCAGGTCGCCATCCACACCGACACGCTCAACGAAAGCGGCTTTGTCGAGGACACGGTGGCCGCCTTCAAGGGCCGCACCATCCACACCTTCCACACCGAAGGCGCCGGCGGCGGCCATGCGCCCGACATCCTCAAGGTGGTGGGCGAGGCGAATGTGCTGCCCAGCTCCACCAACCCGACCCGACCCTACACCATCAACACCCTGGACGAGCATGTCGACATGCTCATGGTCTGCCACCACCTGGACCCGGCGATTGCCGAGGACCTGGCTTTTGCCGAAAGCCGCATCCGCCGCGAGACCATTGCGGCCGAGGACATCTTGCACGACCTCGGCGCCATCAGCATGTTCAGCTCCGACTCCCAGGCCATGGGCCGGGTTGGCGAGGTGATCCTGCGCTGCTGGCAGACGGCGCACAAGATGAAGGTGCAGCGCGGGCCTTTGCCTGGCGACGGGCCCGGCAATGACAACGCGCGGGTCAAGCGTTATGTGGCCAAGCTGGCCATCAACCCAGCGATTGCGCATGGCATCAGCCACGAGGTGGGCAGCGTCGAGGTCGGCAAATGGGCCGATCTGGTGCTCTGGAAACCGGCCTTCTTCGGCGTCAAGCCCAGCATCATCCTCAAGGGCGGCAGCATTGCCCTGGCCGCCATGGGCGACCCCAATGCCTCCATCCCGACGCCCCAGCCGGTGCATTACCGGCCCATGTTCGCGGCCTTTGGCGGCGCCCTGGCGCGCAGCTCGCTGAGCTTTGTGTCGCAGGCCGGACTGGCGGCCGGCGTGGGTCAGCGTTATCGCTTGCAGAAGACCCTGGCTGCCGTGCGCGGCATCCGCGGCCTGGGCAAGCGCGACATGATCCACAACGACTACGCACCGCGCATGGAGGTCGATGCGCAAAGCTATGCCGTGCGCGCCGACGGCCTGCTGCTCAGCTGCGAGCCGGCGCACAGCCTGCCCATGACCCAACGCTATTTCCTGTTCTGATGTGCTCATCTGCCATGTCCACCGAAACCGACCTGCTGATCCGACTCGACGACCTCAGCGACCCGCGCATTGCCGCCTTCATGGAAGAGCATCTGCAGGACATGCGCGCCACCTCGCCGCCGGAGAGCGTGCATGCGCTGGACATGAACAAGCTGCGCCAGCCCGAGATCGCCTTCTGGACCGCCTGGCTCCGCGATGACCGCGGTGTGCCCGGCCAGATGCTGGCCGCCACGGCGGCCCTCAAGCGCCTGGATGCGGCGCATGCGGAACTGAAATCCATGCGCACCGCCGCCGTGCTGCGCGGCCGTGGCCTGGCGCGCCGCATGCTGCGCCATGTGCTGGCCGAAGCGCGCCAGCGCGGTTACCGCCGCCTGAGCCTGGAGACCGGCACGCAGGCCTTCTTCGAGCCGGCCCGTCAGCTCTACGCCAGCGAAGGCTTTGTCGTTTGCGAGCCTTTCGGCAGCTATCAGCTCGACCCGCACAGCTGCTTCATGACGCTGGAGCTGACATGAGTGTGGCTGCGCCGGCTTTGCTGCAAGTGGCCCGTGTGATCCCGCAAGGCCAGGGCCTGGCCCCAGCGCTGCTGCGCCGTGCGGCCAGCCTCAGCCTGGACTGGGACACGCGGCAGAAAAGCCGCTTTCAGGCCGAGGACTCCAGCGGCCGGGCCCTGGGCGTATTCCTGCCGCGAGGCACCCTGCTGCGCGGCGGCGATGTCTTGCTGGCCGAGGATGGCAGCCTGATCCGTGTCGAGGCGGCGCCCCAGGCCTTGCTGCGCATCAGCGCCTGCGCGCAGCACGGCTCGCCCTTTGACCTGATCCGCGCGGCCTACCACCTGGGCAACCGCCATGTGCCCATCGAGCTGCAGCCCGGCTATTTGCAGATCGAGCCCGACCACGTGCTGGCCGACATGCTGCGCGCACAGCCGCATCTCTTGGTGGAGACGCTGGACGCGCCCTTCGAGCCGGAGGGTGGGGCTTATGCGGCGGGGCATGGGCACAGCCATGAGCATGGGCACGACCATGGTCACGCTCACCACGATCCTGATCATCATCACGCCCATCCATGAGCGCCCTGCTGCAACTGCTCTGGCTGGCCTCGCCGGCCTTGCCGATCGGCGGCTTCTCCTATTCCGAGGGCATCGAATCGGCCGTGGCCCATGGCTGGGTGCATGACGAAGCCAGCTGCGCGCATTGGCTCTCGCAGCAGCTGCGCCTGAGCCAGGCGCGTGGCGATCTGTCGCTTGCGGCGCAGGCCTTGCGCGCCTGGCGTGAGGATGACCCAGCCACGCTGCGCCGGCTCAATGACTGGTTGTTGCAGACCCGCGAGAGTGCCGAGCTTCGCCTGCAGTCCGAGCAGATGGGCCGTTCGTTGCTGGACTGGCTGCGCAACCACGACACCGCCACGCCAGCGCAGATCGCGCAGTGCCAGGCCTTGGGCCAGCCCTGCTACCCGCTGGTGATGGCCCTGGCCCTGGCCGCCAGCGAGGCGGCGCCCGAGGACGCGCTGCTGGCCTATGCCTTCGCCTGGGCCGAGGCCATGGTCGGCGCGGCCATCAAGTCGGTGCCCCTGGGCCAGAGCGCCGGCCAGCGCATCCTGGCCCGCTTGGCCGCGGAGATTCCCGCAGTGGTGGCCGAGGCCATCGCCACC
>JAIXSD010000665.1 GCA_027484885.1 Rubrivivax sp. | reverse complement strand
CCCCCCGCCATGCCCACTTCTGCCGCCGATGCCGCCATCGGCCACTACCTGCGCAGCCACATCCGCACCGTGCCCGATTGGCCCAGCGCCGGCGTGCAGTTCCGCGACATCACGCCCCTGCTGTCCAACCCGCGGGTGTTCCGGGTGCTGATCGACCAGTTCGTGCATCGCTACTTTGACCTCAAGCCCGATGCCATCGCCGGGCTCGATGCGCGCGGTTTCATCATCGGCTCGGTGCTGGCCTACGAGCTGAACATCGGCTTCATCCCCATCCGCAAGAAGGGCAAGCTGCCCTTCACCACGGTGGAAGAAACCTATGAGCTGGAATACGGCAGCGCCACGGTCGAGATGCACACCGACGCGGTGCGTCCCGGTGAGCGTGTGGTGCTGATCGACGACCTGATCGCCACCGGCGGCACCATGGGCGCCGGCGCCAAGCTGCTGCAGCGCCTGGGCGCCGAGGTGGTGGAGTGCGGCGCCATCGTCGACCTGCCGGAGCTCGGCGGTTCGGCCCAGTTGCGGGCGGCCGGGCTGCCCTTGTTCACGCTGGTTGACTTCGCCGGCCACTGAACCGGGCCCAAGCAAGGGACAATCGCGCCATGGCCAAACCTATCCCCCGTCTCAGCGCTGAAGAAATCAAGCGCGTCATCGCCACCGCCTGGACCGATCTGCCGCCCTACAGCAAGGTGCTGATGGAGCATGGTCTGGGTCAGGGCGAGCTGGTGCAGCTGATGAAGCGCGAACTCACGCCCACGGCCTACAAGCAGTGGGCCGCCCAGGGCAAGGGCGTGAAAGCGCCCACGCGCAAGGCCCAGTGGCCTTACGGCAAGTAAGCCCCGCGTCTTCGCCTTTCTCGGCGTTTCAGCCGCGGCCGGCCGCTGCCGGCGGGTCCAGCGGGAACTTGGTGCAGCCCAGCCGGGTCGAGATGTCGCGGCTGGCGGCCGTCAGCATGGCGATGATCTCCGGCGCCTTCTCCTCGTCGTAGCGGAAGGTCGGGAAGGAAATGCTCATGCCCGCTATCGGCTGGTTCAGCCGGTCGAAGATGGGGATGCCCAGGCAGCGGATGTGGTCGTCGAACTCTTCGCGGTCTTCGCCGAAACCCTGGGCGCGCACCCGCTCCAGCTCGGCCAGATAGGGGTCGCGCTCGACGATGGTCTTGTCGCGGAAGCGCTTGAACTCGGCGCCGTCGAGGATGCGCTCGCGCCGCTCCGGGTGTTCCCAGGCCATCAGCACCTTGCCGATGGCGGTGCAGTGCAAGGGCGCGCGGCGGCCGATCTTGGAGTACATGCCCAGGGTGTGGCGCGAGTCGATCTTGTGCACATAGATGATCTCGCTGTCGATCAAGGTGCCCAGGTGAACCGTCTCGCCGGTCTTGTCGGCCAGCATCTGCATGTGGTGCTTGGCCAGGTCCACCAGGTCGGGGTATTGCAGCGCCTTGGCGCCCAGCTCGAAGGCTTTCATGCTCAGGCCGTAGCGCTCGCTGTCGGCCTGCTGGCGCACATAGCCCAGGGTCATCATGGTCTGCAGAAACCGGTAGACCGTGGCCTTGGGCATGGCCAGGCGCACCGACAGCTCGGAGATGCCGGTCTCGCTGCGCTCGGACAGGGCTTGCAGGATGGCAAACACCTTGAGCACCGCGGCGACCGATTCGGGCTGCTTGCCGCCGCTGTCGACTGAATCGTCATCCATTGTTTTGTTTTCCCCGGGCTGGTGTTTCAATTGAAGTGGATTGTCCACGGCTTGGCGTCTGCGCTCTACCGGGCTAGCCCGGCCCCGGCCGCGGCACCTGCGCCGGCGCGCACCCGGGCCTCGACCTGCTCGGCCGGCTCGACCGGCGCGGCCACGAGCGGCTGCCAGCCCAGATCGGCGGAAATCGCCACGCCCGGGTTGGCCGCGCGCAGCTCGGCCAGCAGGTCCACCGGCTGGCCGTTGTGCAAGGAGCCGCGGTCGGCGAAGTGCTGGCCCTTCCACCACTTCACCAGCTGCCGGCTCGGCAGGCCCGGCGCGCTGCGCCAGACATTGGCCTCGCTGAGCACGCGCGACTGCACGCCCACGCCGATGCTGTAGTCATAGGCCTTCAAGTCGGGCACGCTGAACAGATTGTTGTAGACATGCACCAGGCCGTAGCGCACCCGCGGTGTGCGCGCCTGCGTGCGCTCCCAGTGGTTGTGGTGGAAGCTGACGCGCAGATGGCCGGCGTCCTCGCTGCGGCTGTCGCTGCTGCCGATCAGATGGGTCTTGTCGTGGTCACGGAAATGGCTCCAGCTGACCGTCACCAGATCGGACTGCTGGGTGATGTCCAGCAGGCCATCGTGGTGCTGCATGGGCCGGCCCAGGGCCCAGCGCTCGGCGCGGTCGGGGCGCTCGCCGTCGTCAAAGGTGCAGTGGTCCACCCAGACCCGGCGCGCGCCGCGCAGCGAGAGGTTGTCGTACTCGGAGTTCCACTCGCCGCTGGCATTGTCCTTGGGGTCCCAGGCGGGGAAGAAATCGTAGGCATCGGAAAAATGCAGGCCGCGCACGATGATGTTTTGCACCCCGTCGAGCAGCAGCATGCCGTTCTTGAAGCCGGCCTCCGGGCTCAGGCCGACCAGGGTGGTGTCGGACGGAATGCGCACCGTGGTGTGGGCCGATTGCCGGCGCGCCGAGCGCAGCCGCGCTTCTTCCTGCGGCCCGCTGGGCGGCGCCTTGCCCCAAGTGGCCGGGGCGTAGGCCGCCTCGTAGGCGGGCCAGCTGAAGGCCGGGTCGCGGAAGTCCTCTTCCTGCAGCGGCCGGCCCTGGGCATCGGCGCTGAGGTCGATGCGCCCGCGCACCTGGATGATGCGAGGCCGGGCTGGGCCGCTGAGCGCCGCCAGCAGCTCGCCGCGGCTGCGGACGGTGAACACATCGGCCGCGGCGGCATCGGCGCCGCCGCGCGTGCCGCCGTTCAAAGAGGCCCAGCCGTCGCCAGGCGCCAGCACGCTGCGGGCCCACGGGCTGAGTTCGGTGTGGGCACGCTCGACCGGCAGGACGCTGCAAGCGATCAAGCTGCAGGCCGGCAGGATGAGAAGAAGGCTGCGGCGGAGGGGCTTCATGGCAAATCCTGGTTGCGGTGTTCGAACAGGCGGTTGGCGGCCTCGCCCTCGGTCTGGTGCGGCCGGCGCGCGGTGGAGGGGCCCCAGACGCCCTCGCGCCGGGCGTGGATGTGGGCGCCGATGCGGCTTTCGCGCACCACGGCCAGGCCATTCGGTGCCGAGGGGCTGGCGCGCCACTCGCCCTTGGCCACGCCCTGGTCCCAGGCGCGACCGAGCCAGACGCTGCCCGGCGCCAGGCCGGGCTCGGCCAGGAAGCGGCTGTCCTGCACGAGAAAGCCGATCGGCTCCTTCGCCGCGGTGCTGGGTGCCAGCACGATGCCGCCCTCGCCCGGCGTGCGCCGCCCGGCGCGGCTGAGCACGGTGCAGCGCTCGAGCAGCAGGCGCGCGTCGCCGAAGATGAAATCGACGTCGCCAGCGATCAGGCTGTCGTGAACCCAGACGCGGCTCGGGCCGTCTCCCTCGACTTCTCCCTCGCTTGCACGGCGGCGGCTGGCATAGAAGGTGTCCTGGTGGCCCCAGAGCTGCACCCGGTCCAGCTCGATGCGGTCACCGCGCGTCATCAAGGCCACAGCCTGGGCACCGCCGCCCTCGCCCACCTCGGGCGGGTAGCCCTGGCCGGCGCGCACGCCGTCCATGGCGCTGTTGACGATGCTGAGCTGGCGCAGGGTCACCTCGTCGCTGAACACCGCCACGCTGGCGCTGCCGGCCGTGCCGTGTCGGGCCGCGCTGCTGGCCGGAAAGCAGGGCGAGGCACTGCCGGGCTCGCGCGGCTGGGCGGAAAAGCGGCCGGCCACCAGGCGCACGGCGCCGGGCTCACCGCCGGCGCCGTAAATCGTCAGCGGCGGCTTGTCGTGGATGCAAATGTTCTCGAAGTAGCTGCCCGGCGCGATGCGGATGAAGTAGCGCGACGGCGCAGCGGCCGCGAATGCGGCACTGCGCGAGGGGATGGCATCGAGGGCCGCTTGCAGGCTGCGGTGGCTGCCGCTGCCATCGGCCGCCACGCTGAAATGGGCGGGCAGCTTGGCGAGGGGCGCGGCCGCTGCGGGCTGCCAATCCGCGAGGAGGGCGGCGCGGGTGTGCAGCCGGGCTTGTGCATCGGGGAGCTGCGGGCGCAGCGCGGGGCTTGCATGCCCACTTCCAAGCAACAAAGCCATGACCAGGCCCAGCGCCGTCCGACCTGTGTCCAAGAGCTTCACGCCAAGTCAGCCAAATACAGCGCCGGCTCGCCCTCGGCGTCCGAGCTGAACAGCACCTGGCGCTGGTCGGGCGTGAACGAGGGGTGCGGGTGGGTGACCTGGCGGTTGCCCTTGTGCACGCGCCAGGAGCTGTTGTG
>JAIXSD010000583.1 GCA_027484885.1 Rubrivivax sp. | reverse complement strand
TAAGGATCTTAGTAGCTCCTGGGGGCAGCCCGGCTTGCGGCGACGCGCACTCATGTGATGATTCGCCCCCATGTCGACCGCCTCTGCCCATGCCTCCGCCAGCCCCGCTGTGCCGAGCGCAACGCCCACCGCCGCCTTGATCGGCCCCTACAGCGTGCTGGCCCTGCTGCTGGCCAATGCGCTGCCGCCCCTGCTGGCCTACAGCCTCACGCCCTCGGCCACCTTGTTCAACCAGTTGGCCGCTCTGGGCGGCTGGGGCCTGGTGCTGCTGGCCCTGCGGGCCGAGCTGGGCGCGGGGGCTTTGAGCCGGCAGCAGGGGCCGGCCTTCTGGGCCCTGCTGTTGCTGGTGGCGGCGCCCTGGGTGAGCTGGGCCTGGGCCGGCCTGCCGCTCTCGCTGACCCTGGCCAACAGCGGCATGCTGGCCGCGGCGCTGGGCCTGGTCTGGGTGGCGCAAGGCCTGCGCGATGGGCAGCGCGCCGATTGGTTTGAAGCCTTGTGCTGGGGCCTGCTGGCCGCCGGTCTGCTGAGCCTGGGTGTCAGCCTGGTGCAGGTGTTTGCGCCGCAGCTGGCCGATGGCCATGTGATCGCGCGCTCGGGCATCCCCGGCCGCGCGGTGGGCAATATGCGCCAGCCCAACCACCTGGCCAGCCTCCTGATGTGGGCCTGTGTGGCGGCCGTCTACCTGGGCAACCAGGACCGTTTCGGTATTCTGTTTCGCAGCGCGACGGCGCGCCGCGCCGTGCTGCCGGCGCTGCTGTTTGCTTTTGTGTTCGCCGTGGTCTTGACGGCCTCGCGCACCGGCATGATCGGTGTGCTGATCCTGGCCCTGTGGGGCGCGCTGGACCGCAAGCTCAGCCGCGCCAGCAAGCTCAGCCTGCTGGCCACGCCGCTGATGCTGGGCCTGAGCTGGTGGCTGATGTCGGTCTGGGCCAGCCACGGTGCCCATGCCTTCGGTGCCGAGTCACGGCTGAGCGAGGGCGCGGGCTCGCCCTCGCGCATCGCCATCCTGCTCAATGCCTGGGAGCTGCTCAAGCTCAACCCGCTGACGGGCGTGGGCTGGGGCGAGTTCAACCTGGCCTGGAGCATGAGCGAGTTCCCCAAGCGCCCGGTGGCCTTTTTCGACCACACACACAACATCGCCATGCAGCTGGCCGTGGACCTGGGCCTGCCGGCGGCAACCCTGATCCTGGGCTTGCTGGCTTGGGCGCTGTGGCGCGCCCTGGCCCTGAGCTGGCAGCGCCTGGGCGCCGAGGGTGTGGCGCGCCGCTGCGCCTTCATGGGCGTGCTGATGATTGGCCTGCACAGCCTGCTCGAATACCCGCTTTGGTACGCCTACTTCCTGCTGCCCACGGCCTTCATGCTGGGCCTGGCCGTGGGCCGCGATGCGCCAGAGGCGGCGGACCGTGCCGATGAGAGGGACACCGCCCCCCGCCTGCGCGGCGTCGGCCTGATGGGCGCCCTGCTGCTGGCGGGCAGCTTGTTTGCGGTGTGGGATTACCTGCGCGTGGTGGCCATCTATGTGCCGCCGGCCGATGCCAAACCGCTGACCCAGCGCATCGAAGACGGCCGGGCCTCGGTCTTCTTCGCCGCCCAGGCTGATTACGCCGCCGCCACCAGCGCACCGCCCAGCGCCGCCGCCCTGGCCGCCGCCAAACAGACGGCACACAACCTGATCGATGTGCGCCTGATGATGGCCTGGGCCAAGTCCCTGCACGCCGTGGGCGACGACGAGCGCGCCCGCCATGTGGTGCAGCGCCTGCGCGAGTTCCGCAACAGTGCCGCCGACGACTGGCTGGGCGAATGCGATCAGGCCGGGCTCGACCCGGCCGAAGCGCCCTTCCAGTGCAGCCCGCCGAGCCGGGTCATAGCTTGGCGGGAGATGCGCTGAGGGCCTGAGCGAGCGACCTGCTTCTTGCGACCATACTCAGGCTGAAAAACCCCGGCTCGGTCGCGCGCGCTCCTCAAGACTTTGGTCGAACTTCAGCGTCACTGTCGGCTCCGGCCGCCACCCAATCGCCACTCTTGCCGCCCTGCTTCTCCAGCACGCGGATCTGGCCCATGACCATACCGCGGTCGGCGGCCTTGCACATGTCGTAGATGGTGAGCAGGCCGATTTGCACGGCGGTCAACGCTTCCATTTCCACCCCGGTACGGCCCAGGGTTTCGACCTGCGCGCTGCAATGCACGGCGTTCTCGGCCGTGTCGATCTCGAACTCGACGGCCACGCGGGTCAGGGGCAGGGGGTGACACAGGGGGATCAGGTCGGCCGTGCGCTTGGCGGCCTGGATGGCGGCAATGCGGGCGATGCCCAGCACATCGCCTTTCTTGGCACTGCCGCTGGTGATCAGGGCCAGGGTGGCGGGCTGCATGACGATGCGGCCCTTGGCGCGGGCGATGCGATGGGTCACGTCCTTGGCCGCCACATCCACCATATGGGCCTGGCCGTGGGCGTCGAAATGGGTCAGTGGAGCGTTCATGGCAGGGGCGGGAGCATTCAAGGAGACAAAACCGAAAAGCAGGGCATGAAGGATGGCCCCAGTGGGCGCAGCTCGCAGCACCGGAAACAATCGGGCAATGCGGGGCATCGATAAAGCGGCATCATAGTGAGCCGCGCGCTGCACGGTGGTGGCCCCGGAGATTGCTGTCCCGATGATGATCCTGAAAAACAACCTGTCGCTTGCTTCCCTGTCTCGCCCTGGCGCCGCCCCGCGTTGGCGCCGCAGCCTGCTGGCCCTGGCGGCTTGCTGCCTGCTGGCCAGCAGCCCGGCCGGCCAGGCCCAGGTGGCGCTGCCGGCGCTGGGCGATTCGGTCTCGCAGGATCTTGATGTGGGGGCGGAGCGCAATCTGGGTGACCAGGTCATGGGCCAGATCCGCCCCGACCCCGATTACCTCGACGACCCGCTGCTGCAGGAGTACTTGCTCGGCATCTGGAACCCGCTGGTGACCACGGCCAAGCTGCTGGGCAATATCAGCGACGAGACGGTGGACCGCTTCGCCTGGGAGATCTTTCTGGTGCGCGACCGCTCGGTCAATGCCTTTGCCCTGCCCGGCGGTTTCGTCGGCGTGCACCTGGGTTTGATTGCCATGACCAGCTCGCGCGACGAGCTGGCCTCGGTGCTGGCGCATGAGCTCTCGCATGTGACCCAGCGCCACATCGCCCGCCGCATCGCCGGCGATTCACGCAACAGCATGCTGGCCATGGCGGCCATGCTGGCCGGCCTGATCGCAGCCTCGCGCAGCGGCAGCATCGACGCGGCCAATGCCGCCATCGTCGGCCCGCAGGCCCTGGCCGCGCAGGCCTCGCTCAATTTCTCGCGCGATATGGAGCGGGAGGCCGACCGGGTGGGCTTCCACGTGCTCAGCGAAGCCGGCTTTGCGCCCTCGGGCATGTTCAGCATGTTCGAGAAGATGGAACAGGCCCACCACCTGATGGATTCGGGCAGCTACCCCTATCTGCGCACCCACCCCCTGACCAGCGAGCGCATTGGCGACGCCCGCACCCGCCTGGGCACGGGCGAGTTCCAGCGCCCGATCAATCTGGCCGAACATGCGCTGATGGCCGCGCGCTCACGCGTGCTGATGGACCCGCGCGCCGAGATCTGGTCACAGCTGCAAAACCTCGACGCCGGTGCCCGCGACCAGCGCGGCCCCACCGTCGGCCGCGGTTTTGAGCAGCTGAGCGCGCGCTACACCAGCTGCCTGGCCTCGATCAAGATGCGCGATTTCCCACGCGCCGCGCGGGCCCTGGCCAG
>JAIXSD010000497.1 GCA_027484885.1 Rubrivivax sp. | reverse complement strand
GGAGGATGTGCCGGCGGATCAGCCCTGGGTGCTGGCCGAACTGGGCAGCTACGCCACCTTCCTGAAGTTGCAGTCCTTCACCGCCGGCGGCTTGTTCAGCGAGCGGGTGGACGTGGCGCTGTGCAAGGGCATCAAGCGGGCCGATGAGCCCGGTCGCCTGCGCTGCCACATCCGCTTTGACCTCGAATCCTTGCAAGAGCCGCATCTGCGCCTGACTCGCAGCGAAGGGGAGACGGTACAGCCGGTGATCGATGCGCCGGTGCAGAGCCGGCAGGCGGTGGTGCGAGGACTCTTGCCCGGGCGCTACCAGTGGCGGCTGAGCGCCAAGCAGGCGGATGGCGCGCCGCTGAGCTGGGACGGCAGCTTCGAGTTGCTGGCCGGAGTCGACAAGGAATGAGCCTGGCCTGGCGCATGAGCCGGGCCCTCGGGGCGCTGCGGGCGATGAGCCGCGAGCAGCGCCGTTTTCTTTTCGAGTGGTTGACGCTCTGCGTGCTCGCGGTGGCCGCCACCGTGGTCCTGACCTTGCAAGGGTGGGGCGCGGGGATTGGCCATCTGCTCTTCGACACCATCCAGCGCTGGCAGCCCGCGCAGGCGGGGTCTGAGGTGGTGATCATCGCCATTGACGATGCCTCGATCGATGAGCTCGGCGGCTGGCCGATCCGTCGCGAGACCTATGCCCAGTTGCTGGAGCGCCTGGCCGATCCGCAAGACAAGCCCCGCTCGGTCGGCATCGACATCTTGTTCCACGATGCCCGGCCGGCCGACGTTCAGCTGGCGCAGGCGTTGCGCAAGCACCGGGCCTATCTGGCGATGGAGTACCGGCCGCCCACGGCCGGACAGCCGGCGCTGGTGCGTCAACCCGGCCCCTTGTTGGCCGAGGCCGCCAGCGGCCTGGCGCACATCAACCTGGCGTTTGAAAGCGATGGCTTCATCCGCGGCGCCCACTTGCTGGCGGGGGAGGTGCCGCACCTGGCCCTGGCCATGTCCGGGGCCGCGCTGGACCTCAAAGGCGGCAGCAGTTACCGGCGTTTCAAGCTGGTGGATCCGGCGCAAGGCTTTCCCACGGTGCGCCTGTCTGATGTGGTGCTGGGTCGGGCGCCGCCGGGCCTGTTCAAGGACCGCCATGTCCTGATCGGTTCCACGGCGCCCAGCTTGGGTGACCATTACCCGACCATCTATTCCGGCCGGCAGGGCGCCGGCACGCCGGGCGTGGAGCTGCATGCCAGCTTGCTGCAGGACATCTTAAATGACGAGTTGATCGAGAGCGCCGGCTTGGGCCTGCGCCTGGCCTACGGGGTGCTGGCCATCGCCCTGGTGTTGCTGGGCCTGCTGATGCTGAGCCCTCTGGTCGAGTTGCTGCTCAGTGCGGGGGTCTTGATCGCTGCCCCCTTGCTCAGCGTTTTCGTGTTGCGCCAGTTCAGCCTGTGGATCGACCCCAGCCCGCTGCTCATCGTCGTTCTGCTGCTGAAGCCCGCTTGGGCCTGGCGTCGCATCGAGATGATCGTGATGTTCATGCGCGGCCGTGCCAGCCTGATCTTGCCTTCGCCCAGGCGCGATGCCGCGCCGCTCTTGCGCAGCCTGCAGTCGGACACCGTGCTTCAGACCTCGCAGCTGCTGGACCAGGCGATTGAAAGCGCCCGTGCCCGCATGGATTTTCTCCGGGCGGTTCTCGATGGCGCGCCCAATCCCATGATGGTGGTGGACGAGGCCGGCCAGGTGGCCATGGTCAATGCGCGCATGCTGGCGGACTTCCCCTCCGATCTGGCCGCCCTGCGCGCGCCGGTGGGGCCGGTGCTTGCGCATCTGGGTTTGTCTCAGTCGGGGCCCCGTGAGCTGGTCGGCGGGCCTCACTATGTCGGCGTCCACCATGCCCAGGGCGCGGAGCGGCATTACATCTTGCGGGTGGCGGCGCTGTCGGTCGGCCCCGATCCGCTGTGGCTGGTGGCCCTGGCCGATGTGACGGAGATGCGCAGTTTGCAGCTGCAGCGTGACATGACCTTGCAGCTCTTGTCACATGACATGCGCACCCCGGTGGCGTCCATCATCGCCCTGTGTCGGCGCACCGAGCCTGCCGGATCCGGCAGTGCTGCAGAAAGCATTCTTGGCGTGCAGCGCCATGCCAACAAGCTGCTGCGCTTGATGGATGACTTCATCTTGTCGATTGCCGCCGAATCGTCGCGTTATCAGATGAGTGAGGCGGTGTTCGAATTCCTGCTCGACGAGGCCATGGACCAGGTTCAGGACCTGGCGCACAGCCGCCAGATTCGCATCGACATCGAGCCCAGTGCCGAGCCGGTGTTCGTCAGCTGCGATCAGCGGCTGATGGTGCGGGTCTTGGTCAACCTGCTGGTCAATGCGGTGCGCCACGGGCAGATGGGCAGTGTGGTCTCGGTGAGCCAGCAGGTGTCCAGCGAGGCCGAGGGTGAGCGCGAGGTGGTGTGCTGGATTCGCAACCATGTGGCCACCCAGGGCACCCACAGCAGCAGCGACCCGGCGTCCCGGGGCTTTGGCCTTGGCCGTGAGTTTGTGAGCAATGTGGTGCGGCGCCATGGCGGGCAGGTTGAGTTTTCGCTGCCCCAGGCGCCGGGCGAGCTGGCCGAGGTGTGCCTGCGCCTGCCCTTGCCCTCGGAGCCGAGCGTGTCTGCGTGAGCCACCTGCGGCGCCGGCCTCAGTCGCGCGGGTTCGCGCGGCCGGCCTGGCGCTCTTGAAAGGCTTGGTAGAGCTGGCCCTTGGCGGCGATCACCTGGATGCCTCCTTGCGCGTTGCAAGCCGCAAGAAAGCTCTTGGGCGACATGCCGTGCCGATGGATCACCGCGCGCGCGGGTTCCTCGCCGCGGTCGATGTCCTGGATGATCTGAAGCACGGGGGTTGGTTCAAACGGTGTCATGGCGGTCAGAGGTTGAAGGCTTGGTGGGGGGCGGACAAGGTGCTGCTGTGACGCAGCGGGCGTCGCCGGTTGCGGCCCTGCTCGCTTTCTTGCTGCACTTGCAGGGCGTCGATGGCTTTGACGATCAGGCTGTCGTCACACAGATAGCTGCTGACTTCGCGGGTCAGCGCATCCATCACCAGCTTGAGCGCGACGCGGTTCATGGCGCGCTCTTCGGCGGTGATGCAGACGAAGAGCAGGGGGATGCCTTCGTACACCACCTCGGCATAGTTGCTGCCCGTGATGCGCAGGCTGACACCGGCGCCTTGCAGGTCCTGGGTTTGTGAGAGCTTCTTCAACACCTCGCAGCACAGGTGGCGCGAGACCTCGATCTCCAGCAGCTCCAGATCCACCGGTGCGGGCATGCCGAAGCCGGCGCCCAGCCGGTAGTAGCGCTGGCCTTCGACGACGCGCGCCACGCGCCGCTCCAAGGTGGTGCCGCCGGGCGAGACGATGGTGCCGTAGCTGTTCCAGCGGGCGGTGCGGGCACGTTTGAAGGTGTAGCGGTGCAGCTCGTCCAGGCGTTGTGCATTCATACCGCCACGCTCATCGCCGAAAGCCGGTGCCGCTTGATCCTGGCGTTGATAGTCCATGGCCCAGTCCAGCAACTGGCACTCCTGCGACTGCGCGCTTTCGGGCGCGGTCAGTCCGGCGCGTGCCAGCACGCGCGACATCTCGATCGCGATGCCGATCTCGGCGGCCGAAGGCTGCCGATCAAGACGTGCCGTTTCCTCCTGCGGGAGGACGCTGTCGACACCGGAGACGGTGGTCTGGTAGAGCAAGTTCATGGGCAAGTTCATGGTCGCGTTCCTTGGCGGTCGCAATGACGCCCTGCATGAAGCTTGGTGGCGGCGTCCTGCTGAAGAATCAGTGTTCTCAGGTTAAGGCGCCGCGTTTTTTTTGACTTTTAAATATTGATAAACGGCGCTGCCTCCAACTGCGGCACAGAAGCCTCGAAGCGGGCGCTGGGCGCGGCTTGCGGCGACATGCCCAGCAGCGGCAGATCGATCTGAAAACGGCTGCCGCGCCCACTGCTGCTGCGTGCGCGCAAGCTGCCGCCCATCAGTCCGTTCACCAGATTCAAGGCCACGCTGAGCCCCAGGCCTTGACCGCCTTGCCCGATGCGGGTGGTGAAAAAGGGGTCAAAGATGCGATCCAGCAACTCGGCCTCGATGCCGCAGCCATCGTCTTGCAGCCAGAGGGAGATGCTGCCCTGGGCTTCCAGCCGCGCACAGCCCAGCACGAGGTTGCCGTGGCGGCGGCCCTCGAAGGCATGGTCGAGCGCGTTGTCGATGAGGATGGACAAGACCTGACTCAGGGCCGCGGGGTGGCCGAACAGCCGCAGGCCCTCGGGCACTTCATTGCGCCAGCGCAGACCGGCGGTTTGCAGACGGTGGGCCACGGCTTGAGCGCAGCGCTCGCACAAGCTGCGCAGCTCGAAATGCTGGGGCACCTCGCTGTCCCGGTGCTCGGCAAACTGCTTGAAGCTGCTGACCAGGCCATCGGCGCGTTCCATATTGCGATTGATCAGCTGCAGCCCTTCATGGGCCTGGCTGGCAAACTCCCGCCAGGTGGAGCGCCGCAGCGATTGTTGCGACAGGCCTTGTTCAATCTGTCGCAGCTGATCCAGCAGCGTGCTGGCCACCAGGCGGCTGTTGCCGACGGGCGTGTTCAGCTCATGGGCCATGCCGGCCACCAGGGTGGCCAGGGCCAACATTTTTTCGCGCGCCATCAATTGCTGGCGAAGCTCGGCCACGCGGCGGTGGACGTTGGCGTTGTCCAGGGCGATGGCGGTGAAGGCTTGCAGGCTGCGCCAGGCCAGCAGTTGCTGGGCATTCAGGCCGCGCCCTTGGGGAGCCTGGAAGCTCAGCACGCCCAGCACGCGGTCGCCACAGACCAGCGGCGAGTGGATGTGCCCCAGGGCCGCATCGGCCGCGCTGGCGAGCGGGCGGCCCGCGAGATCATGCATCACATCCTTGCGGGTTCGTGCACAGCGCCAGGCATCCGGCTCGGGCGTGGACAGGCTCCAGGGGAAATCACCGGATGCGGGGTCTGCCCAGGGGCCCGGAGTCGCGTAGGCGCATTGCAGACGGCCTTCGTCCTCCATCAGCCAGATGGCCTGGCAGGGCGCGCCCAAGAGATCCTCGCAGTGGCTGGACAGGACCTCGAAGATGCGCTCATGTCGCAGCTCGTGGGTGATGGCCTGGCCGACCAGGCTCAGGCGCTGCAGCAGTTGGTTGGAGCTGTCGAGCTCATGTGCGCGATTCGATTCGGCCCGGGCCAGCGCCTGCAGATGGCTGCGTTCTTCGCGTTCCTTTTCCAGCTGGTGGTGGGTGCGCAAGGCCGCCATGTTCAGCGACGCATCCTGCTGCGCCCGGCGCTGGCGCAGCAGGGAGGCGCGGTACAGCATGTGATAGGCCCGCTCATAGCCGCCGCAGGCGGCAAAGGCTTGCGCCGTGGCTTCCAGCAGATGGGGGTCGGGCACATGGGGCTCGACGGCCTCGGCACGGAGCAGGGCCTCCATGTAGAGGCTCAGCACCTGCAGGTCGCTGCGGCCTTGCGGCGACTCCCGCGGCTCGGCCTTGGCGATATCGGCCAGCACCCACAGGAAGTCCACTTCGGCGGCGGGGTCGGTTTGCTCCTGCGCCAGAAGCAAACCTTGCTGGGCATACTCCCGCGCTCGGGCAAAGTGTTGCAGCAGGAGTTCGGCACGAGCCAGGCCAAGGTGCGCTTGCGCCTTGAGGTCTGGCGCGGGTTCTGCAACTTGCAGCAAGGTGGTGAAAGCCCGCCGGGCGGCCAGGCCGTCACCGCTGTCCAGCTCGGTGTGGCCGAGATAGCTCAGGGCCAGGGCGGCAGTTCGGCTCTGCGCTTGTTCGGCGTTGAGCTCCAGGCATTCGTTCAGCAGCGATCGGGCGTCTTGCGGCCGCCCCAGGCGGCGTGTGGCTTCGCCCGCATGTGCCAGGCACAGGCTGACCAGGCTGGGCCAACGGGATTGCCGAGCCAGGTCCAGGGCGCGCTCGAGCCAGGCCATGGCGGTCTGGAACTCGCCCATGCGGCTGTAGGTGTGTCCGATGTTGGTGGCCACGGTGATGGCGCGTCGCAACTGGCCGGTCTGCAGCGAGAGCTCATGGGCCCGTGTCAGGGCGGTCAAGGCCTCGGCAAAGTGGCCATTCATGCCGGCCAGCAGGCCATGAAAATCCTCCAGGGCGGCCGCCTCCATGGCCGGAAGCGCGTCGCTGTGCTGAGGCAGTTCGAGTTCGGCGTCGCCCGGTGTCTGTGCTGGCTTGACGAACACCGCCGCGCGGGCCAGGCTGGCCCGGAAGAGCAGGGCGCGTGAGGCATCGCCTGCGGCTTGGGCCGTGGCGGCCGCCTGCTCCAGCGCGCTGTGCACCTCGGCCGCACGCCCTTGATCGGCCGCCAGGTAGTAGCGCAGCCAATGGGTGTCGGCCACGCCCAGGGCGTCCTGCTGCGTCGAGAACTGCTCCATCGCTGCGGCCAGCATGGGCTCCACCGCGTCGAATTCGCCATGCAGCAGCTGCGATTCCGCCCGCAAAAGCAGCAGCCGGGCTCGCAGCTTCGCCAGCTGTTCGGGCGCTGCAGCCGTGTCGGCTTCGCTCGGCAGCGGCGCGTCCAGTTGCTGACTGAGTTGCTGACTGAGTTGCAGGGCCAGTTCCGGTTCGGCCTGGCGCAAGCCCCAGGCGAGCAGCAGTTGTTGGTTCGGTGAGAGCCTGGCGCCCTTCGTCCAAGCCTGTTTCAGCGGGGCGAGTTGGGCACGATCGGGGAACAGGGGCAACATGAATGGGGAGTCGGGAGGCCGTGCCGCGGCATGCGCGGCGTGTCACGAGTCAGCGACCGGCTTGCGTGCTGTCAAGCCCGTGCGGCGAAGACCACCAAGCCAATCAGGCACAGATAACCCACCCAGAACAGACCCGCATCGGTCAAGCCGGTTGCGCGGCGAACCTGGCGCAAGAGCCAGCCCAAGCCCGCTTCCAGCGGCGCTGCGGAGGCAGGCTGCGGGAGCTCCAGGCTCTCGGTCAGGGCGAGGGTGTCGGCCTGGGCCGCGGTGGACGAAGTCGATGTCGATGCGGTGGTGTTCATGGCTGGACCTGGGGTTGCGTTGACATGGTTCGCATGATGTTTCTTCGCCGCCCCACGCGGTCTTAAGGAGTGTTAATGCAGCTGGTTCTGCGTCCGCGCCTCCTGCGAATCGTGAGCAAATGCATAGCCGCTCTTGGTGCTGCGCTTGACCTGGTACATCGCTTCGTCGGCCGC
>JAIXSD010000577.1 GCA_027484885.1 Rubrivivax sp. | reverse complement strand
TCGGCGCCATCGCCCTGGGCGGCTGCGTGCTCGTTGCCCTGGCCTTCGGCCTGGTCGTCACGGCGCTCGCGGCGGCCACGATCGCGGCCACCACGGCGGCGGCGGCCTTCCTGGCCTTCTCCGCCTTCGGGGCGATCGGCAGACTCTGCACCGGCTTCACCCGTGCGGGTCGCTTCAGCCGCTTCGCTTGCAGCCGAGGTGTTGGGCTCAGCGCCTTCGGCCGTGTCGGCGCCTTCACCGGTTTCACCGGCTTCGACGTTACGACCGTCTTCGCGGTCACGGCCACCACGGCGGCGGCGGCGGCCACGGCCTTGACGCTCTTCGCCATTGGCGCCAGCAGCACCTTCCGCACCGGTTTCGCCGGCGTTCAGCGCACCTTCGGGCACGGTGTCGACGAAGTCGGCGGGCGTGTCGTTCAGGTTGGCGGGCAGGGCGGCAGCGGCTTGCTGCTGCTCGGCGTTGCGCTCGACGCGCTCACCACGTTCGGCACGCTCACCGCGCTCGCTGCGTTCGCCACGCTCCGGGCGGTCGCCGCGCGGGCGGCGGCCCTCCGGACGTTCGGCACGTTCCGGGCGTTGGCCTTCGGTGCCTTCCGGGCGCTCGGCACGCTCGGGGCGGCGGGCGCGTTCCGGACGCTCGGCGCGCTCGGGCCGGCCGTCTGCACGCGTTTCAGCACGGGCTTCCGA
The DNA here is from genome assembly GCA_027484885.1 of Rubrivivax sp. GTDB lineage: Bacteria > Pseudomonadota > Gammaproteobacteria > Burkholderiales > Burkholderiaceae_C > Paucibacter_A. The sequence goes on along the minus strand of JAIXSD010000577.1, from coordinate 4,794 downwards.
GCGGGGCTCGTTGCGGCCTGCGCCTTCGCGCTTGCCGTTGCGATCACCGCCACGCTCGCCACCACGCTCGCCGCCACGTTCACCACCGCGCTCGGCACGGCCACCGCGGCCACCGCGGGCGCCATCACGGCCATTTTCACGGCCACCTTCACGCTTGCGCTCGCCACCTGCGGTTGCAGCAGTCGAACCCGCAGCCGGCTTGGCAGCAGCAGGGGCCGGCGCCGGCGCTTCCACCGGGCCGCCGAACAGGCTCTTGATCCAGCCGAAGAAGCCACCACCGGCAGCCGGGGCTGCGGCCACGGGCGCTGCGGCCGGCGAGGCGGCACGTGCTGCTGGCTCGGCCTTGGGGGCCGGTGCCGTGGGCATGGGCGCGGGTTGCTCGGGCAGGATGCCCTTGATCACCGGCTCTTGCTTGCTGCGGCCCTTGTCGCTGTCGCCGCGACGGGTGATGCCCACCTCGTCCTGCGGCTCTTCGATCATGGTGTAGCTGGCTTGCAGGTTTTCCAGGCGCGGGTCGTCGTGGCGCAGGCGTTCCAGCTTGTAGTTGGGCGTTTCCAGGTGCTTGTTGGGCACCAGCAGCACGGTGACGCGCTGCTTGAGTTCGATCTTGGTGATCTCGGTGCGCTTCTCGTTCAGCAGGAAGGAGGTCACTTCCACCGGCACTTGCACGTGCACGGCGGCGGTGTTGTCCTTCATCGCCTCTTCCTGGACCATGCGCAGGATCTGCAGCGCCGAGGACTCGGTGTCGCGGATGTGGCCGGTGCCGTTGCAGCGCGGGCAGGTGATGTGGTTGCCTTCGCTGAGGGCCGGGCGCAGGCGCTGGCGGCTCATTTCCAGCAGGCCGAACTTGCTGATGGAGGCGAACTGCACGCGGGCGCGGTCATTGCGCAGGGCGTCGCGCAGGCGCTGCTCGACTTCGCGGCGGTTCTTCGACTCTTCCATGTCGATGAAGTCGACCACGATCAGGCCGCCCAGGTCGCGCAGACGCATCTGGCGCGCGATTTCATCGGCGGCTTCGAGGTTGGTGCGGGTGGCGGTCTCTTCGATGTCGCCGCCGCGGGTCGAGCGGGCCGAGTTGACGTCCACCGACACCAGGGCCTCGGTGTGGTCGATCACGATGGCGCCGCCCGAGGGCAGGTTGACCGTGCGGCTGTGGGCGGTTTCGATCTGGTGTTCGATCTGGAAACGGCTGAACAGCGGCGCGTCGTCGCGGTAGCGCTTCACGCGATGGCCCTGGTCGGGCATCACGTGGTTCATGAACTGGTGGGCCTGTTCGAACAGGTCGTCGGTGTCGATCAGGATTTCACCGACATCGGCGGTGAAGTAGTCGCGGATCGCGCGGATCACCAGGCTGGATTCTTGGTAGATCAGGTAGGCGCCCTTGCCGCCCTTGGCCGCATCGTCGATGGCGGTCCAGAGCTTGAGCATGTAGTTCAGGTCCCACTGCAGCTCGGCGGCGGAACGGCCGATGCCGGCGGTGCGGGCGATCAGGCTCATGCCCTTGGGGTATTCGAGCTGGTCGAGGTTTTCCTTCAGCTCTTCGCGGTCTTCGCCCTCGATGCGGCGGCTCACGCCACCGCCGCGCGGGTTGTTGGGCATCAGCACCAGGTAGCGGCCGGCCAGCGAGACGAAGGTGGTCAGGGCCGCGCCCTTGTTGCCGCGCTCTTCTTTTTCGACCTGGACCAGCAGCTCCTGGCCTTCCTTGATGCAGTCCTGGATGCGTGCGGTGCGCACGTCCACGCCTTCGCGGAAGTATTGGCGGGCGATTTCCTTGAACGGCAGGAAGCCGTGGCGGTCTTCGCCGTAATCGACGAAACAGGCTTCGAGCGAGGGCTCGACGCGGGTCACGACCGCTTTGTAGATATTGCCCTTGCGCTGTTCGCGGCCTTCGATTTCGGTCTCGAAGTCGAGCAGCTTTTGGCCATCAACGATTGCGAGGCGCCGTTCTTCCGGCTGCGTCGCATTGATCAGCATGCGTTTCATTGACATCACTCCTCGCGCGCGGCCGTCGGGTTTCTGGCCCGAGCGGTTCGCGCGCTCACACATCGCGTCACCGCGGCGGTTTCAATCCGGAAGGACCGAAGCCGGGCGGCGACTCATCGATGCACGGGCGATGCGGAGGAACCGAGGAAGGAATCGCCCTGGACTGACCCTGATCGCCACCGGTGTGGGTGGACGCTCAGTGGGCCAGCGTTGGCGCGTGCGGCGCAACAGGCGGCGCGGAGGCCCGCTCCCATGAACGCGCAGCGCGGGCGCCAAAGGCCCGGGGGTGCTGCGCGGCCCGGCCACGGCGGCGCGCCAGCCTCGCCGGCGCGGGGCCGGGGCTGCATGCAATGCGGTGGGGGGTGGGGGGAGTGAGGGAAATCATCCGCGAGGACTGTTGGACGCGAGCAGCAGGCGGTCTGACTCTTGATCGACCGGCCTGCCGCCGTGGAATACCTTGTCTGCTGCCCCATGCGCCCCGCGATTCAAAGGTCGGCGGCGCCCATGCGGCGTGGTTCGTTCTACATCGCTCTGCCACACACACTCAGCCGCCGCCGTGTCACTTGGGGACAGGGCCCGCCGCTGGGCATTTGTGTTGCATCACCAGTTGTTGATGGGGTTCAATGCTACGTACTTGACGGGCATCAAGCCCCATCGCCACCTCGCCGCCGTGGCCCTGACCTGAGTCTGGCCTTGATTCCTGCCCGATCCTGCGCGGGCCTGAGCCCGGGTAAAATCAGAAAAATCAAATACTTACGGCAGTAACGTGGTGAGCAACATTATAAGGGCTAAAGCCAGAGCACCGGCCGCCACAGAAACCCGGAAGTCAGGCCCCAAATCGGGCGCTGCCCGTGCTGGCAAAACGGCCGAAAAGACCGCCGGCAAGGCGTCCGACAGGGCAGTCGACAAAAACGCCCGAACGGGCGCCAAAGCGCCGGCCCGAGCCGGAGGCCGCCGCGCTGGGCCCTTGCTCGGCGAGCGGGTGCCGGTGAAGCCGGTGGCGCGTCCTGCGGGTGCTCCGGCAGATTCGGCTCGCAAGCCCGTTGCCAATGCCACAGCCCCGCTGCCGCCCTCGGCCGCCCAGGTGCGCCGCGTGCTGATCGACGAGGGCTCGGCCGGCCAGCGCCTGGACAATTTCCTGCTGCGCGAGCTCAAGGGCGTGCCCAAAACCCATGTCTACCGCGTCATCCGCGCCGGTGAGGTGCGGGTGAACAAGGGCCGGGCGCAGGCCGACACGCGGCTGGAGCTGGGCGATGAGGTGCGCATCCCGCCGGTGCGCCTGCCCGAACGCGCGGCGGCAGGCGCGGGGGAGTACGTGCCGCCGCGCGAGTTCCCGGTGGTTTTCGAGGACGACCACCTGCTTGCCATCAACAAGCCGGCCGGCGTGGCCGTGCACGGCGGCTCGGGCGTCAGCTTCGGCGTGATCGAGCAACTGCGCCAGGCCCGGCCGCAGGCCAAGTTCCTGGAGCTGGTGCACCGCCTTGACCGGGAAACCTCGGGCCTTTTGCTGATCGCCAAGAAACGCAGCGCCCTGGTCGCGCTGCAGGATCAGTTTCGCGAGCGTGAAACCGGCAAGACCTATGCCGCCCTGGTGGCTGGGGTCTGGCCGGCCAATTTGAAGGTGATTGATGTGCCCTTGCTCAAGTTCGTGGGCAGCGACGGCGAGCGCTGGGTGAGGGCGGTGACGAATTCGCACGATCCTCAGGCGGAACAGGCCAAGCGCTCGATCAGCCTGGTCAAGGTGGCGCAGGCCTTGAATGGCTACAGCCTGCTGGATGTGACCATCAAGACCGGCCGCACGCACCAGATTCGTGTGCACCTGGCTCACGGCGGCCACGCCATCGTCGGCGATCCCAAGTACGGCGATTTCGAAGCCAACCGAGCCCTGGCACGCGGTGAGCACCGCTTCGAGCGCATGTTCCTGCACGCCCAGCGCTTGCGCTTCCAGCACCCGGCCCGCGAGGGCGAGGAGATCGAGCTGCTGGCGCCGCTGCCGGAGGAATGCCAGCGATTGATTGCGGCTTTGAGTCGAAAGTAGTTTGATGAACCAAGACCTGGATTTCCGGGACGAGCGCCGGGCCGCCCCAAGCCGGCCCGGTACGGCGATGTTCGTGCCGGTCGATCCGGCACGAATCGCCGCCCCCTTGGGGGGCCGACCAAGGTACGCCTTGGGCGAGGGGCATCCATGACCCGCCCGCAGCGATTCGACTTGATTGCGTTTGATTGGGATGGAACCCTGTTTGACTCCACCGCCCTGATCACCCGCAGCATCCAGCACGCGGCGGTGGACCTGGGTCTGCCGCGGCCCAGCGATGCACAGGCCAGCTATGTGATCGGCATGGGCTTGCAGGCGGCCATGGCGCATGCGGTGCCCGATCTGCCCGAGGCGCGCTTTGCCGAGATGGGCGAGCGCTTTCGCCACCACTACCTGGCGGCCCAGCATGAAGTGATTCTGTTCCCCGGGGTGCTGGCGATGCTGGCCGCCTTGCAGGCCCGTCACCACTGGTTGGCGGTCGCCACCGGCAAAAGCCGCAGCGGCCTGGACGAGGCCATGCGCACGGTCGGCTTGGACCAGCTCTTCGACGGCAGCCGCACCGCCGATGAAACCCGCAGCAAGCCGCATCCGCAGATGCTGCTGGAGCTGATGCGCGAGTTTGGTGCCGAGCCCGAGCGCACTCTGATGATCGGCGATACCACCCATGACCTGCAGCTGGCGCTGAACGCCGGCTGTGCCAGCGTCGGGGTCAGCTACGGCGCCCATGATCACAGCAGCTTCGCCGAGTTCCAGCCCTTGCATGTGGCCCACAGTGT
>JAIXSD010000706.1 GCA_027484885.1 Rubrivivax sp. | reverse complement strand
TGGCAGAGCGGGCCGGTCTGGCGGCCTTCTTCGCTGGGCCTGTGCCCGCAAGCCTGCACTGGGATCACGAACACCGGCTCGACCACGCTGGCTTGCTCAGCCTCGCCTTCTCGCGCTCCTACACCCCCGCCCGCAACAGCTCGGAGGGTCAGGTCTTGACCTTGCGGCTGGGCGAGCTGTTCGCCCGCTTTGCGCAGCAGCATCAACTCACCATGCGCTACCGCTGCCTGGCCGTGATCGGCCGACCCCAGGCCTGAGGCCTGCGCAGCGCTTGTCCCACGCTCGATTCCGTCACACCCACCCTTCTCTGCCATGCACACCGACAGCCACACGCCCCTGAGCGCCACCACCCGCCACCTGCACTGGGTGCTGGCCCTGGCCATGATTGGCCTCACCGCCGTCGGCCTGTACATGGCCGAGTTCGAAGCCTGGGCGCTCTACCCCATCCACAAATCCATCGGCCTGCTGGTGCTGCCCCTGGCGCTGGCGCGCGCGGCCTGGCGGCTCAAGGAAGGCTGGCCACCAGCGGCCAGCCCGGCCACCGCCCTGCAGCAAACCCTCGCGAAAGCGGTCCATGGCCTGCTGCTGCTGTGCACCCTGGCCATGCCCATCAGCGGCATGACCTTCTCGGGCGCCAGCGGCCACGGCTTCGGCATCTTCGGCCTGACCCTGATGCATCACAACGAAGACCCACAGCGCCCGGGTGAGGTCTTGCCCTTGCACGAAGGCCTGAGCCAGCTGGCGCAAAGCGTGCACAACGCCCTGGGCTATGTGCTGATCGCCTTGCTGCTGCTCCATGTCGTGGGCGCGCTCAAGCACCATCTGCTGGACCGCGATGCCACCCTGCTGCGCATGCTGGGCCGCATGCGCGGCTGAAGCCGGGGCGGCTCGGCAATCGCAAGCAAAATGCAGGGCTGATGCCCCAGCTCCAAGCCGTTTCTTCCGTTTCTTGCATGCCTGTTTCTTCCGCCACCCGCCGTCTCTTCATCACCACGCCGTTCGGGCTGGCCGCTGCGGCGGCCCTTGGCCTGCTTGCCGCGCCGGCGCAGGCCAAGCCAGCACGCCAGCCGGCCGCCGCTGGGAGCGCGCCCGCGTTCCAGCTGCCGGTCAATGCCCGACATGCCCTGGTGCTGGAGAACGGCAGCGGCAAGGTCTTGATGGCCAAGGATGCCGACACCCAGGTGCCCATCGCCTCGCTGACCAAGCTGATGACGGCCATGGTGGTGCTGGACGCCAAGGCCGACCTGAAGGCACGCATCCGCATCCAGCGCGAAGATGTGGACACCCTCAAGCACAGCCCCTCGCGCGTGCCCGTCGGCGCGCAAATGACGCGCGGCGCGGCGCTGCAGCTGGCCCTGATGTCCTCGGACAACCGCGCGGCCGCAGCACTTGCCCGCACCCTGCCAGGCGGGCTGCCGGCTTTTGAGCAGGCGGTGCGGGCCAAGATCCGCGCGCTGGGACTCACGCGCACCGAGATCGCCGAACCCACAGGCCTGTCCGCGCGCAACCGCTCCACGGCCAGCGAGATGGCCAAGATCACCGCCGCCGCCGCGCGCTACCCGCAGATCAGCAAGCTCAGCAGCGACCTGAAAGAGAAGGTGCTGATCAACGGCCGGCCGGTCGAGTTCCGCAACACCAACCGCCTGGTTGGCCGCAAGGGTTGGGACATCCGCCTGTCCAAGACCGGCTACACCGAAGAAGCCGGACGCTGCCTGGCCTTGCGACTCAAAGACAAGACGGGCCGAGACGTGACCGTGGTGCTGCTGGACGCCGACGGCTCGGCCGAGCGCCTGGCCGACGCGGCCAAGATCCGCAAAACCCTGGAGCGCAAGCCCCAGCACAGCTGAGGGCCTGAACGCCGCTTGCGATAAGGATGAGCACGCATGAACCCTGCTGAACTGAGGCCCGATGCATCGAAGCCACGCCGCGTGCTGCTGCGCCCGGTCCGTGAAGAGGATCTGCCGCGCCTGGCCGAGCAGGCTGGCGATCTGCGCGATCGCACCGAGTTCGAGGGCTCCATGCTGCGCAGCCCGCAGTTCTTCAAGAAGCGCTTTGCCGAAGACGGCTTCTCCAGCAACGAGGCCGAGCGCCTGGTCATCTGCGAAGCCGAGAGCGGCGAACCGATCGGCTCCGCCTCGCATTTCCTGGCCCACCGCTACTCCAGTGCCCGCGAGCTGGGCTGGAAGATCGACGACCCGGCCCGCCGTGGCCAAGGCTGGGGCACGGCCGCCGCGCGCGCCCTGGTCGATCATGTGTTTCATAACTTTGAAGTCCACCGGGTCTGCGCGGCGCTGGCGCCCGGCAATCTGGCCTCGCGCCGGGTGGCTGAAAAAGCCGGCCTGCAGTTTGAGGGCCGGCTGCGCGGCGTGATCTTCATCAACGGCCAGTTCATCGACAGCGAAGTCTTCGGCCTGCTGCGGCCGGAATGGCAGGCGCGCCGCGGCTGAAGCAACGGCGCGCCCTCGGGCAGACCCTGTCCCTCTGAAGAGGGGGTGGCTTGCCGCCCTGCCGGCGCAGGGGCACACTGCCGGCGCCTCGCGCGCGCGAGGCTGAAAACCAGGAACAAGCGCCTTCGCTCGAAAGGCCGCACCGAGGGAGAGAACCCGCCATGCTTGAACTGCCCGACGCCGCCTGCGTCTACGCACCCACGCCCACCGCCGGCGCGCAGACCCGGCCCCAGACGCTGAAGATCCAGTTCACCGGCAGCGGCAGCGAGTACTTCCGCATCTGGATCGTCAACCTGCTGCTGACCTTGGTGACCCTGGGGCTCTACTTTCCCTTCGCCAAGGTGCGGCGCCTGCGCTACTTCTACGCCAACACCCGCGTGGGCGGCCAGGCCCTGAGCTTCCATGGCCGGCCTTGGCCCATGTTCCGCGGCTTTGTGCTGCTGCTCCTGCTCGGTGGCGCCTACGGCGTGGCCGGGCATTTTTCGCCGGTCGCTGGCGTGCTGGCCTATCTGCTGCTGTGCGCGCTCTGGCCGGCGCTGTGGCGTTCGGGCCTGCAGTTCCGACTGGGCAACACGCGCTGGCGCGGCCTGCGCCTGAGCTTTCAGGGCGACCTGGCCGGCGCCTACAAAGCGGTGGCGCCGCTCTACATCCCGGCCATGATGTTGATGGCCGGCACCGCCTGGCAAGCTTGGCAAGACCCCACGGCTCGCCTGGGGGCCGGCGGCCTCGTGGGCGTGGCGGGCCTGGTCGGCATGGTGCTGCTCAGCCCGTACTTCATGGCCCGCATCAAACGCTATCAGCATGAAGGCTACGGCTATGCCGATCAGCGCGGGCAGTTCCAGGTGGGCACAGGAAAGTTCTACGGCCTGGTGCTCAAGGGCCTGCTGATGTCCGTGCTGTTCCTGGCCTTGGGCATCGGCGTTGGCGTGGGCTTGGGGATGCTGCTGAAGCCCAGCGGGCCTGTGAATCCGGCCATCGGCGTGGCCATCGGGATGTTTGGCTACCTGCTGTATTTCATGATGGTCGGCCCCTGGTTCACCGCGCGCCTGCAGAACCTGGTGTGGTCCGGCACGCGCAGCGAGCAGCTGGAGTTCCACAGCACGCTGAGCTTTCGCCGCCTGCTCTGGCTGACGATGGTCAACTGGCTGCTCACCGCCCTGACGCTGAGCCTGTACCGCCCCTTTGCTGCGATCCGCACCGCGCGCCTGCGCCTGGAGGCGGTGTCATTGATGGTCCATGGCGATATCGAGGCCTGGCAGGTGCGGGCCCAACAAGAAGCCAAGGACGCCACTGGCGAGGCCGCCGGCGACTTCTTCGGCTTTGACATGGGATGGTGAACCCCGACCTTGCATCGCTGCGCTGGCGCGGCGAGCCCCGGCTGCAGGCTCGGTGGTTTGATGGCCGCAGTGCACAGGCCCAGCCGGTCTGGGCCTGGCTCAGCGAAGACGGGCAGTGGCTGCTTCTGCAGGCCCGGCTCATCGATGGCGGCGAAGAAGACGGCGACAAAGACATGCCGCTGCGGGCAGCAGCGCCCGTGCTGGCCCGGCATGCCACGCGCCAGGTGGTCTGGCCCGAACGCCTGCGCCATGGCGAACGCCAGGCTTTGTTGCCCGATGGCAGCGTGCTTTGCGAGGACACGGTGCCCGAGGGCCGGCAGCGCTGGGATGACTGGGCCCGGCAATCCGGCCTGCGCGACAGCCTGACCGT